>JBKJND010000332.1:0-5075 GCA_046596095.1 Ahniellaceae bacterium
CGCGCGCGCAACCGAATCAGAACGCGTGGGCCGAGCGCCTGTCGGCGGCGTGCCGCGCGGAACCGGATAGCGACTGGCGCTCGCGCTTCGACGCCCAGTCGCCGCGCTCGTTGATCACGCAGGGCTTTATCGCGCGCCACACGGACGGCGGCAGCGTGGTGCTCGGCCGTGGTGGTTCGGACACTTCTGCGGCCTGCTTCGGCGCGCTGCTGGGCGCGCGACGCGTGGAAATCTGGACCGACGTACCTGGCATGTTCAGTGCCGATCCGTCCGAGGTGCCCGATGCTCGTCTGCTCAAACGCCTGGACTACGCCGAAGCGCAGGAAATCGCCACGACCGGCGCCAAGGTATTGCACCCGCGCGCGATCGGGCCTTGTCGCGAGGCCCGCGTGCCGATCGCGATTCTCGATACCGCGAGGCCGCATTTGTCCGGAACCGTTATCGACGGCGACGCGATCACGTTGTCGGGGGTTAAAGCGATCTCACGGCGCGAAGGCATCGTGCTGGTGTCGATGGAGACCATCGGCATGTGGCAACAGGTTGGATTTCTGGCGGACACGTTCGAGCGCTTCAAGCGCCATGGTCTGTCGATCGATCTGATCGGTTCGTCCGAGACCAACGTGACCGTGTCGCTCGATCCACACGAGAATCTGGTCAACAGCAACGTGCTGGAAGCACTTGCGGCCGACCTCGCCGAAGTGTGCAGGGTCAAGGTCATCGCGCCCGCAACCGCGATCACACTGGTCGGTCGCGGCATGCGTTCTCTCTTGCACAAGTTGTCCGGCATCTGGGCAACGTTTGGGCGCGAGCGCGTGCATCTGATTTCGCAGTCGTCGAATGATTTGAACCTCACGTTCGTCATCGACGCCGTGGACGCAGCCGGATTGTTGCCGCAATTGCACGCCGAGCTGATACGCAGCGGCGCCATGCCGGTGCAGGACGCCAGCGTGTTTGGCGCGAGCTGGAAAGAAATTGTTGGCGGTCGAAGTCCTCGCCCGGTTCCGTGGTGGTCTGCTGCGCGCGCCAGCCTGCTGGCCGCAACAGACGAGACATCTACAAACTCCGCGCAAACGCCGCGCTACGTTTATCACTTGCCGACGGTGCGCGCGCGCGCGCGTGCGCTGGCTGGCATCGCGGCGATCGATCGGCGTTTCTACGCACTCAAGGCCAATCCCCACGCCGACATTCTACGCACGCTGGAAGCGGAAGGATTCGGCTTCGAATGCGTCGCGCAAGGCGAGCTTGAACATCTGTTTGCGGTACTGCCGACGCTCGATCCGGCGCGCGTGCTGTTCACGCCAAGTTTCGCCCCGCAGGGCGAGTACGCGCACGCGTTCGAGCGCGCGGTGACGGTGACGCTCGACAACCGCGAGGCATTGCAGCAATGGCCCGAGACGTTTCGCGGTCGCAGGCTGTGGCTGCGACTTGATCTGGGGCGCGGTGAAGGGCACCACGAAAAAGTACGCACGGGCGGCGCGAATGCGAAGTTCGGTTTGCCGTTGTCGGCGCTGGATGGTTTCCTTGCGGACGCGCGCGCGCTCGGCATTCGCATCGAGGGATTGCACGCGCACCTCGGTAGCGGCGTTGATTCGCCCGGTCACTGGCAATCGGTGTATGCCGAGCTGGCGGGTCTGGCCGACAGCATCGGCACGGTCGCAATTCTCGACATTGGTGGCGGCTTGCCGGTGCCGTACACGCCGGACTCGGAGCCGTTCGATCTGGAGTCCTGGGCCTCCGGCCTCGCCGAGATCAAGGCCGCCTATCCGCGCTACGCACTGGCCATCGAGCCCGGTCGTTATCTGGTCGCCGAAGCTGGCGTGGTGTTGACGCGGGTGACGCAAGTTGTCGACAAGGAAGGCCTGCGCCGCGTGGGATGCGATGCCGGCATGCACACGCTGCTGCGGCCGGCGCTTTACGACGCATGGCACGACATCGTCAACTTGAGCCGCCTGGAAGATTTCGACACCGAGCCATTCGATGTGGTCGGACCCATCTGCGAAAGCGGCGATGTGCTCGGTCGACAACGTTCTCTGCCGCGAGCGACGGTCGCAGGCGACGTGCTGCTCATTGCCGATGCCGGCGCCTACGGCGCGGTGATGGCATCGCGCTACAACCTGCGCGGCTGGCCGGCCGAGGAAGCGATCGAGGACGCAATCGATGAGTGACTTCGTGTTCGAGCGCGACGCGATAAAGGCGTTTGCGTTCCGCAGTTGCGCGTTTGATTTTGATCGCGGCGTGGCGGAGCTGGTGTATGGCTTCGACGATGGTCCCGATCTCATCGAACGATTGACGTTTCCGGGCGCGCCGTTTGTCCTCGACGACGCGAGTCGGGATGCGATTGAGCGCGCTCTGCAACTGCTGCATCTGATCGCGGGCGTGAGCTACTACAAGGCCGCGGTGCCAGCACGCATCGCCATCGACAGCTATGCCATCGATGCCGACACGGCCGCGCTGCTGACTTTGATCTACGAGAACGGACTCGGCGAATTCGCCTACCGCAACGCCCTCGATCTTCGCGGCCACATCGACTTTCCAGCAGTTTCAGACGTCGCGACACTTCCTTCTCCCCGTGAAAACGGGGAGAAGGTGCCCGAAGGGCGGATGAGGGGCAGCCAGTTGCGACACAGCGTCCCTCATCCGGCGCTGCGCGCCACCTTCTCCCCGGAAGCGGGGAGAAGGGAAAAGGCGCTGGTGGCGATTGGTGGGGGCAAGGATTCGCTGGTGACGATCGAGGCGTTGCGCGTCGCCGGCATCGAGCAGACAGTGACGTGGATCGGCGGTTCGCAACTCATTGCCGCCTGCGCGGCGCGCACCGGCTTGCCGACGCTCAACATCGGGCGCGCGCTGGCGCCGGAACTGTTCGAATACAACCGCCAGGGTGCGTACAACGGCCACATTCCCGTGACCGCGATCAACTCCGCCATCCTCGTGCTGGCCGCGTTGCTGACTGGTGCAGACCAGGTCGTATTTTCGAACGAGCGTTCCGCGAGTTACGGCAGTCAGATACCCGGAAGCGGCGAGGTCAACCATCAGTGGTCGAAGGGCTGGGTGTTCGAGCAGGCGTTTGGCGAATATATCGAGCGGCACGTTGCGCCGGACCTTCACTATTACTCGTTGCTGCGCCCCTTCTCCGAACTCGCGGTCGCCGAGTTGTTTGCGCGCGAAGACCGATACGACGCGTACTTCTCGAGCTGCAATCGAAATTTCCATCTGCTCGGCGAACGCCCTTCGCAACGCTGGTGCGGTGTGTGCCCGAAATGCCACTTTGTATTTCTCGCGTTGGCGCCGTTCATGCCGAAGGCGCGTCTGGTCTCGATCTTCGGACGCAACCTGCTCGATGATGCATCGCTCGCACCCGCATACGACGCCTTGCTCGAGTTCGGCGAACACAAGCCCTTCGAATGCGTGGGCGAGGGACGCGAGTCGCGCGCCGCGATGGCGGCGCTCGCAGGGCGCGCCGAATGGCGTGAGGACGCGTTGATTGAGCGCTTCGTGCGCGAGGTCGCGCAGCAACTCGATCCAGGCGATCTGGCGCTGGCTCCGCAGTTGGTAGCTTCCGGCCAACATCGCATTCCATTGGCAGTGTGGAGAACAGTGCATGCGCATCTCGGCGCTTGAGAATCAGCGTGTGGCGATCTGGGGCTGGGGCGCTGAAGGGCGCGCCGCTTATCGCGCCGTGCGCAGTCGCCTTCCCACGCTTCCGCTGACGCTGCTGTGCTCGACAGACGAAGCAGTCGCAGCGGACGCGCTCGGGGACGCGGCACTCATCACCGAAACCCGCGTCGATGCCGAGCGTCTGGCCTCGTTCAACGTGGTCGTCAAGTCGCCGGGCATCTCGCCCTATCGCGACGATGTGCGCAGCGCGACCGCCGCAGGCACACGTTTTATCGGTGGCACCTCACTCTGGTTTGCCGAGAATCCGGACGCGCGCACAATTTGCGTCACCGGTACCAAGGGCAAGAGCACGTGCACCGCGCTGATCGCGCATCTGTTGCGCGCGGGCGGACATCGCGCCGCACTCGCGGGCAATATCGGGATGCCGCTGCTGGACCTTCTCGACGTCGCTGATCCCCCCGCGTTCTGGGCGATCGAGCTGTCGAGTTTCCAGACCGGCGATCTGGTGGCGAGCGGGGTGCGGCCGGAGATCGCGGTGGTGCTCAATATTTTCCCCGAGCACCTGGATTGGCACGGCGATGAGGTCCGGTATGTGGCGGACAAGCTGTCGCTGGTCCAGAAGGCAAGGCCCCGGGTCGCCGTGCTCAATGCCAACGATCCGGTGCTGGCGGGTCTTGAGCCCGAGGGCAGCGAGTTGCGACGGTTTGGGCTCGCACGCGGCTGGCATGTGCACGACAACGCCATTTGCTACGACACGACCCGCGTACTGGAGATGGATCGGCTCGCGCTCAAGGGCCAGCACAACGGCGCCAATTTGTGCGCAGCGTTGACGGCAATCGATGCGCTGGGCCTTGACGCGCGCGCGCTGGCGCCACACGCCGTCTGCTTCGTTCCGTTACCGCACCGATTGCAGTGGCTGGGTACGCGCGCGGGGCTCGGTTTCGTCAACGATTCGATCAGCACCACGCCGCACTCGAGCGTCGCCGCACTCGAGGTCTATGCCGGGCAGCGCGTCGTGATCATTGTGGGCGGCTTCGATCGTCAGCTCGACTGGTCGCCGTTCGTGACGCACGTTGCCGCATCGCCACCTGTTGCCGTGATCACGCAAGGCGCGAACGGACCGCGCATCCATGCGCTGCTGGAGAGGCTGGCTCAAGCGGGAACGCTCGCGCTTGCGCAAGCAGACGGGCTTGAGGGCGCAATTGCACACGCCATCGCAGCGCTCGACGGCGATGGCATAGTTCTGTTGTCGCCCGGTGCGCCCAGCTTCGACGCGCACCACGACTACGCCGAACGTGGCCGCGCGTTCGCGCACCTGGCGGGCTTCAAAGGGGCCGTGGCGTCAGGCATCGCGGGCCTCGGCATCGGCTGAAGTTCCACACAACCCTTCGGCAGGCTGGTCGACGTCGCTGGCGCTCAGCGGTCTCGATCTATCGCGTAACCGCAGAGCATCCGCAACG
>JBKJND010000100.1:0-10556 GCA_046596095.1 Ahniellaceae bacterium
GTCGAAGATCGCGCATCGTAGGTCAGGTCGGCAGCGCCGACCTGACACCTGGAAGATCCGTGCTGAACGCATGGCCCGCAGCGTCGCAACCATTCTTCACAAAGCGTTCACGACGAATTCAGCGCTGAGGCACGAACGTGCGGGTATTCGCGCAAGGGTCGTGCGCGCTCCCCACACCGAGGTCCGTCATGAGGTTCTGGAAATTTGCGCTGGCGATGCTGGCGATGTCCCTCGTTGCGCGTGGCGCAGCCGCTTTCACCCCCGAATCGGGACTCTGGTGGAACCCGGCCGAGGACGGCCGCGGTTACACCATCGAGATCCAGGACAACGTGCTGGTGATTCTGGTGTACGGCTACGAGACCGATCGCACGTCTGCGTTTTTCCTCGGCGCCGGGCCGATGGTCCTCAACAGTTCGTGGAGCGCGACGCTCGATGGCTACACCAATGGTCAGTGCCTGACCTGCGTGTATCAAGGTCGACCGACGGCTTTGGTTGGCGTGGGTGGTGCGGCGTCGATCGTGTTCGATACCGAGACCCGCGCGCGGCTGACCATCGGCGGCCGTACCATTCCCATAGAACGCCACAACTTCGCGCTCGGCAACAACACCGAAAAGATGCAGGGCGAATGGCAGGTCGTGTTGGACCTCGGAACGCGTCCGCGACAGAGTTCGCTCGATCCGAACTTTGCTGCATACCCCTACTACGGCGACATCGTGAAGTTCGATCGGGTCGATCTGACGCCTGATCCCGATCAGTACCGCGGTTGCCGGCCGGCCACTTCGACAGTAGCGCGATGCACGTCGACGGATAATGCGCTGCACGACGCTGCTGGATTTTTTGATCCGGCGAGTGGGGAACATGTTTTTGCGGTCACCGATGTTGCGGGGCAGAACTACGCATCGACGTTCTTCTTCGTCTACACAGTTAGGGCGGGTTTGAATCGTTTCGATGGCGTGATGCAGATCCGTCGTGGCGACATAGGCGAGACGCCCACCCGGTTCTTTCCGGTGCGAGGCTTCCGCTCCGCGAGCAAGCGTTTCGTGCAGACGGGCAATGGACCTTCGAGTGTCGATCCGGGCGTGAAGTCCTTGCCGGCGTCGATGGCGAGACCAGGCCTGGTTGAAGCGCTGGGTGGTTTCGACAATCTGCCGGAAGGTTTGAGCGCAGCGGAAGTCAAGTCGCAATACGGCATCGACGTCGAAGCACTCGAGCCGCAGGTGCAGGCGTTGATCGGCTCGATGCGGTAACCGTTCTTCCTTCTCCCCGCAGGCGGGGAGAAGGGTTAGGCGACACACTGCGCGCATGCGCGACGAGCTGCCCATCACACCGCTGCTGCCGGCGATCCTTGCATCGCTGGCCGCGCAGCCACGATTGGTGCTGGAAGCCGCGCCCGGCGCCGGCAAGACCACGCAGGTGCCGCCGGCGTTGCTCGCGGCACCGTGGCTTGGCACGCAACGCATCCTCATGCTCGAACCGCGGCGCGTGGCGGCGCGCGCGGCGGCGACGTTCATGGCCGCGCAACGTGGCGAGCCCATTGGCGCGACGATCGGCTATCGCATCCGCTTCGAGCGCCGCATATCGGACGCCACGCGCATCGAAGTCGTCACCGAAGGCATCCTGACGCGCATGCTGCAGGACGATCCGACGCTGGGTGGCGTGGGCGCGCTGCTGTTCGATGAATTCCACGAGCGTCATTTGACCGCGGACCTCGGTCTTGCGCTGGCGCTCGACGTGCAGCAATCGTTGCGTCCCGATCTGCGGCTGGTGCTGATGTCCGCGACGCTCGACGGGGAGCGCCTCGCGCGGTGGTTCGACGCACCGCGACTCACCAGCGCGAGTCGCGCGCATCGCGTGACGACCGTGCACCCGAATCTGCCGCGCGGCGCATTGCTCGCGCAGTCCGTGCGGCGCGTTTGTGCGCACGCGCTTGCCACTCATCCTGGCGATCTGCTGGTGTTCCTGCCCGGCGCGCGCGCGATTGCAGAGTGCACGCGCGCGCTCGACTCGCTGCTGCAATCTTCGAGCGCGCCACTGCGCGTGCTCCCATTGCACGGCGAACTGCCGATCGAGCGGCAGGCCGAAGCGCTGGCGCCGGATCCGGATGGCGCGCGACGCATCGTGCTCGCGACCAACGTCGCCGAGTCTTCGGTGACCTTGCCCGGCATGCGCGTGGTGATCGACTCCGGTCTCGCCCGTGAACCGCGCTTCGATCCCAACACCGGATTTTCGCGACTCGCGACCGTGCCCATCGCGCAGGACTCGGCGACACAGCGCGCCGGCCGCGCCGGACGCCTTGCGGAAGGCTGGTGTTATCGCTTGTGGCCGGCGTCGCAACGATTGGCGATGGAGCGCACGCCCGAAATCGAGCAGGTCGATCTGGCCGACCTCGCGCTTGAAATGGCGGCGTGGGGATCAAGCGACTTGCGCTTCGTGACGCCGCCGCCGCAAGGTGCGTTGAGCGCTGCGCGCGACTTGTTGCGCGCACTCGGACTGCTCGACGACGCGCAGCGCATCACCGCGCACGGTCGCCTCGCGCTGCGGCTCGGCGCTTCGCCGCGACTGGCTGCAATGCTCGTCAACGCCGCGCCGGGCGTTGATCGCGCGTTGGCTTGCGATGTTGCGGCGCTGATCGAAGCGCGCGATCCGGTACGCGACGCCGGCGATGATTTCGCGGCGCGCTGGCGCGCGCTCGCCGCGCATCGCATGGGTCGCGGCACCGGCGGCAGCGCCCGCAACGCGCTGGCTGCGATCGATCAACTGGCGACGCAGTGGCGCCGCCGTCTGGGCGAAGCCACAAGGCCGCCGATGGAGGCCGCGCCGCATGCGCTGGGACTACTGCTCGCGCGCGCGTTTCCCGATCGCATCGCGCGCGCACAAATCCCGGCGCAGGATGCGCGGCAGTTCCAGCTCGCCAACGGCCGCAGTGCGAGGTTGTTCGACGACTCACTGCTCAGCGGGGAAACGTGGCTGGTGATCGCGGAATTGCACGATGCGGTCGGTAACGCGCGCATCGTGCGTGCAGCGCCGGTGGCCGAGGCCGATCTCCGCGAGGAGTTCGGGCAGCGCTTTACCAGCGAGGAGCGCGTGCAGTGGCACGATGTGCGCGGCGCGCTCAGCGCCGAACGCGTGCAGTTGTTCGACCGCATCGTGCTGGCGCGCGCGCCGTTGCCCAAACCGGATCACGCCGCGTGCGCCGCAGCCTTGAGCGACGCGATCGGGCGGCGCGGTCTCGACGCGTTGCCATGGAACGACAGTACTCGGCAGTGGCGCGAACGCGTGCGATGCGTTCGCGAGTGGTTTCCGGAAGAGGACGCGTGGCCGCTGGTGGATGATGGTCCCTTGATGCTTTCTCGCGGCTCCTGGCTTGAGCCGGCCTTGCTCGGCAAGACGCGATTCGACGCGCTCGGCGCCGATGAACTCGCCACCGCGCTCCACACCCTGCTCGACTCGAGTCAACGCCGCCGCCTCGACGCGATCGCACCGACGCATCTGCGCGTGCCTTCCGGCATGGAACGCGCGCTGGTTTATGCCGCAGGCGCGCCTCCCGTGCTTGCATGCAAGTTGCAGGAGCTGTTCGGCCTCGCCGACACGCCGCGCGTCGCAGAAGGTCGAGTGCCGCTGACGCTGCATCTGTTGTCGCCGGCAGGGCGACCGCTCCAGGTCACCCAGGACCTGCGCAGCTTCTGGGATCGCACCTATCCCGAGGTTCGCAGCGAAATGTTGCGCCGCTATCCCCGCCATCCGTGGCCGCAGGATCCGTGGACCGCGCCGCCCACGCATCGCGCCAAGGCGCGTCCTTAGCTGCGCAGCGGCGTATCCGGTCGCATTCGCTGCGCAGAGAGCGTTCAGTCTCGGCGCAGTACCTTTTCACATCTGCGCCGCGCGCTACGTGCGGCGAACCCCCAACCGGAGCACGACGATGGCCGACACCCTGCAAAAACTCGCGAATCAGGCACTGGTGAAAATGGGTGAGGCCGGCGAACTGGGTGGCGCGCTGTACGACCGCGCGCGTGCAATTGATCTGTCGCGTGTGCAGGACGGCATCAAGGCGCTCGATGTCGGCGCCAAGCTGGCGCTGGCAGGCCAGGGCGCTCGGATCCTGGCGCGCAACGGCAAGCGATATCCGCTTGCGGTTGCAGCAGCAGTCGCGGTGGCTACCGCGGCCGCGGCCGCATACTTCATCAAGAAACAGCGCGAGGAAGAAGCGGCCGAAGCCAAGTCGACGCGCCGCATTGCTGCCACGCGCAAGGTCGCTGCGAAGAAAGCCGCCAACGGCGCAGCCGTCGTTCCGCGCAAGCGCGCGGCCGCGAAAAAGGCACCGGCCGCCAGCGCAAGCATCAAAACCCCCGCCGAATAGCGGCGCCCCGTCCGCCGCGCAACTCTCGCGGAGTCAGATTCTGTGCATCGGAAAGCGCGGGGAGCGCCGCGCCGCCGCGCACTTCGGCGAAAGGCTCGCGATAGTCCAGTCGCGCGGCATGCATCAGGGCGACGATCACTGCCACTTCGAGTTGCGCATCGCCCCCGCGTAGCGCCTCGCACTGCGCAGATCGGGAACAGAGCCCCGTCTTGTCGTAGTAAAGCCCCTCTCCCCCCGGGGTGATTGGGCGCGCTTGTGACCGAGCGAAGCGAAGGCGGCTCGCCCAGCGAGCGAACACTGCTCGCGCGCACGATCACGCCCGAAGGGCCGGGGTGACGATTGGGGAGAGGGTCCGAGTTTGCCGCGATGCTCGACGAAGAACTTTGCGCAAGTGCGAACCCTCTCCCTCGGTCCCTCTTCCGGAGGGAGAGGGAAGAGGAGCGGTGTCGCAAGATGGTTCGATTGCGCGCGCGAAATCACCCTGCCAAGGTGCGGACATGTACGCCGACGACACCCTGTTCAAGGCATTGGTGTTTCTGCTCGCGATCGCGGTCGCGGTGCCGCTGTTCAACCGGCTGAAGCTTGGCCCCATCCTCGCGTATCTCGTTGCCGGCGCAGTTCTCGGGCCGAGCGCGCTGGGACTCGTCACCGCCAACGAGAGTGACCGCCTGCTCGGCGAGCTCGGCGTTGTGATGCTGCTGTTCCTCATCGGCCTAGAACTCTCACCGGCGCGCCTTTGGCTGATGCGACGCGCGGTGTTTGGCGTGGGGCTGCTGCAAGTCGCGGCTACCACCGCGGTGCTTCTCGTGATCGCGCTGGCGTTTGGCATCGAGTGGCGCGCGGCCCTGATCGCTGCGTCTGCGTTGGCGTTGTCGTCGACCGCGTTTGGCGTGCAGTTGCTGGCGGAACGCAAGGAACTACAAACCGCGCACGGTCGCACGTCGCTCGGCGTATTGCTGTTCCAGGACGTGGCGGTGATTCCTGCAGTGGCTTTGTTGCCGGTGCTCGCGCAAAGCGCGGCGGCGGTGCCAGACGTCATGAGCATGGGCCAGGCGACGCTGCGCGCGGCGCTGCTGATCGGCGGCCTTGTGCTGGTCAGCCGTTTCCTCATCCGGCCGCTGTTCCGGCTGATCGCGGCCACGCGCAGCGTCGAGTCGTTTACCGCCACCACTTTGCTGGTCGCGATCGGCACGGCGTTCCTGACTGCGGAAGTCGGACTGTCGATGAGTCTCGGCGGATTCCTCGCGGGGCTGCTGCTTGCCGACACCGAGTTCCGGCACGAGATCGAAGCCAACCTCGAACCGTTCAAGGGATTGTTGCTGGGCCTCTTCTTCATCGGCGTCGGCATGAGCGTCGACTGGCAGTTTGTCGCGACCAAGCCGCTCGTCATCGTGGGTATGCTGGTTGGATTGCTGGGCATCAAGGCGGCGATCCTGCTCGCGATTGGCCTTCGCACCGCGCGGCTTGAGCGCCGCAGCGCGTGGTTGTTTGCGGCGCTCCTGGCGCAAGGCGGCGAATTCGCCTTCATCCTGCTTGCGCTCGCTTCGGGCGAACAGCTGGTATCTCCGGCGCTGGTCGATTTGTTGACCGCCACGGTGGTGTTGTCGATGGCAGTGACGCCGCTGCTGGTGCAGCTGGCAGAGCTGGCAAGCAGACGTTTCGCCAAGCCCGAGGTGCGCCCGTTCGATGCAATTGATCCAGATGGCGAAACCCCGCGCGTCGTGATCGCGGGTTTCGGCCGCATGGGCCAGATCGTCGCGCGCGTGCTGCGCGCGCATCGCATTCCGTTTACCGCGCTTGAGAACAGCGTCGAGCAGGTCGAATTCTCGCGGCGCTTCGGCAACAAGATTTACTACGGCGATCCGGCGCGTCCGGAGCTGCTGCGCGCGGCCAAGGTCGAACAGGCCGAGGTGTTCGTGATCGCGATGGACGACGCCGAGGCGGCGATCCGCACCGCGCGACTGGTGAGGCAGATGTATCCGCACCTCAAGGTGTTTGCCCGCGCGCGCAATCGCCAGCACTTGTTCAAGCTCATGGATTTGCAGCTGGCCGGGGTTACGCGCGAGACGTTCCACTCGAGTCTGGTAATGACGCGCAGGGTGCTCGAAGCGCTCGGCATCGCGCCGCAGCGCGCCGCCAATCTTCTGACGCGGTTCCGCGAGCACGACGAGCGCCTGCTGCGCGCGCAATATCTCATCCGTGACGACGAGGCAGGACTCGTGCAAAGCGCCAAGGACGCCCTGTCGGAACTGAGCGAGATCTTCGAGGCCGACTATCGCGACTCGCCGCCCGATGCAGGCGCTGCGGACGCTCCGACCACCGCGCGCGACTCCGAGCGCACCGCCGCCACCCTCGGCCCGTGAGTGTTGCGCGCGCCTTTCGGTCGCGAACGAAAACAAGATCGAGAGCGTTTCACTCGCCGGCGGCGAGCGAGTGACTTTTGTTTCGTCAAAAGTCACCAAAACCATAGCGCCCCGAACGTTCGCCGGAATCGCTCCCGGCGATTCCGGTGCCCTGCGCTTCTCGCAAGCGACCGGGATGCGCAGAACTCGCACTTCCCTGTGCTCAAACATCCTGCGCATCAATTCCCGGCCACTTGCTGCGATGCTCGGCTCACTCATGGGGCGCAGAGCGGGCAGCATCACCGCGCATCCCTGCGCTGTTCCGGGGCGCTACAAGTGTTTCGCTTCGAGCGGGCCAGGACAACGGCGCAGCTCGTCTATTGCACCAGATTTCGCGGTATTCGCTCGCGCAGCGAGTGAAACGCTCGGCTTCTTGCTCTTGGCGCGGTCGATTTGCGTGGTGCTACGGACGTTTGAGCTCTGCGGCGACATCGACGTAGCCGAGAACAAGCGCCACATCATGCGCGGTGCGTCCGAGCGTGTCGCGCAGCCGTGCGTCGGCGCCGGCGCGGATGAGCAAGCGCACTGCATCGAGCATGCCGTGCATCGCGCTCGCGTGCAGCACGCCGACGCCGCGCGTGTCCTGCACGTCGAGACTGGCGCCGGCTGCGACCAGCAGACCGGCCAGATCCGCCAGCGCGCGTGAACCCGGCGGCGTGTGCGCCGTGACCCTCGCGCCGAGCAGCACCAGCAAAGGCGTCTGCCCCATCTGATTGCGCGCGTCGATCTCGGCACCCGCGTCCAGCAATTGCGCGAGCAGTGCACGTGCGCTGTCCGGCTCGGTGCTCGCGTACGCGTTCTGCGCCGCGGCGTGCAGTGCGCTATTGCCTTGCGCGTCGCGTGCGAGCACATCGGCCCGATGCGCGAGCAGACGCGCAACGCCGTCGCTGCGCCCGAGCGCGGCGGCCAGCATGAGCGGCGTCGCGTCGTCGACGAGACGCTGATCCACCGCGATGCCGTGTTCGAGCAGGCGATCCACCAGCGCGATGCGGTCAGCGTTTAGCGCAGCACCGAGTGCGGTAATGCCCGATGCGGCGCGCGCGTCGGCATCGGCGCCGCGCGTCAGCAGGAGTGTCGCCAACTCCGCGAAACCGCCACCGGTCGCGCGAATGAGCGCGGTGCAACCTTGCGCGTCGCGTGCGTCGAGCGCGAGGCCGAGATCCAGCAAGCGCTGCACCGCGACGCGAACGCCGACCGCAGCGGCGGCGACCAGATCCGCATCGCGCAACGACCGACCCGGCGGCAACCACCGCGACCACGCGAGCCAGTGCACCAGCGCGCCACGTCCGCTCGCCAACGCAGCGCCTTGCGCGGTGTGACCTTGATTGTCGCGCGCCATCGGGTCGCTGCCAGCGCGCAGCAGCGCGCGCGTGAGCGCAATCGCAGTGTCGTCATCGCAGTTGCCCTGCGCCGCGACCAGATGCAGGAGGCCCCGGCCACCCGCGCTGGTGCGTCGCGCGTCGCTTCCGCGCGCCAGCAACGCGTGCACGATCGAGGTCGAGCCCAAGCGAACCGCCAGCGGCAACGGCGCTTCGCCGCAACCCGATGCGCGCCAGGGATCGGCGCCCGCTTCCAGCCAGTCGTGCGCGAGTCGCAACGCGTATGCGCGACCGGCCGCGTCCGCCAGTAGTGCGCCTTCGAGAAGCATCGCGAGAGCGTTGCCACCCGCAGGCGAAGCGCCACTTGCGCGCAACAATCGCAGCGCGCGTAATGGCAACGGCCGCAATGCCGCGAGTCGATGCAACAACGCGCGGCCGCCACGATCGACAAAACCGGGATCGAGCCCGTGCCGCAGCAGACTTGCATAGCCCGCCGCGTCGATTCGCGCCGCGCTTGCAAGCAACGATTCCGCCAGGGCTTCCGAGTCGAGTGCAGGTGCGAGCGCGAGCAATTCGTCGGCGCTCCCGTAATGCCGCCGCGCGAGCGCCTGCGCGAGTAACGCGACGCGATCCGGTCCAATGTGCGCCGTCGCCGACGCGGCATGCTCGGCTTCCGCGTCGAGTGCGTCTTCAAAGGCGCTCCCGTGTTCGCGCACACTCGCCGGCAGGTGATACGCGGGATCGAGCAACGCGACTTCGCGCCAGCGCCCCGCGTTGACCGCAAAATCAAGTGCGCGCTTGCCGTCGCGCGTGGCGCGCAGCGGATCGACACCGGCCGCGAGCAACGCCTGCACCGTGTCGGCGGTCGCGCGTCGCGACTGGCACGCAATGACCAGCGCTGTGCGTCCGGCGCCGTCGACTTCGTTGGGCGCTGGTTTGCGTGCGATGAGCTTGCGCAGCACGGCGTCGTGTCCGGCGCGCGCGGCTTCCATCAATGGCGTGACGCCTGCACTGTCGTGCGCATCGACGTCGGCGCCCGCCGCGAGCAACGCTGCGACGGACAGGACGTGTCCGTGCAGCGCGGCGGCATGCAGCGCGGTGCGTCCGAGCACGTCGCGAGCATCGATGCGCGCTTTATGTTTCAGGAGCAGCTTGATGGGAGCGGGTCGATCCTCGGCGCCGCTCATGGCTGCGATCAGCGCGGGCAGTCCGTGCGCTGGCTCGGCTTTGGCGCCGCGGTCGAGCAGGCAGCGCAGCACGACTTCATTGTGCGTGATCGCGGCGATCGCCAAGGGCGAGTGACCCTCGCTGTTGATCGCGTCGCGCTCGGCGCCGGTGTCGAGCAGGATGGCGGCCAGCGCGGGGTCGGTGCAGCGCGCGGCGTGATGCAGCGCCGTGTTGCCGACCGCGTCGGCGATGCGCGGATCGGCGCCGTTGGTGAGCAGCGTCATCACCGCGTCGACGCGTCCTTGCAGACTGTCGCGAGTGGCGGCGAGCAGTGGCGTGAGGCCCCCGACGGCCCGATTGACATCGCCGCCGCGCGCGATGATCTCGCGCAGCAGCCGGAGGTCCGGCAGTGTCGCCGCGATCATGGGCAGCGAGCGCTGATCGCGCGCGTCGAGTGCAGGCATCGCGGCGGGATCGGCGCCTTGGCGCAGAAGATCGAGCGCGCGTTCCACGTCTCCTGAAGCGGCTGCGGTCAACACACCGGCGGCGAGCGCTACGGGATCGCTCGGCGGATATGGATCGATGGTTGCGTCGAAGCCGGCGCGGTCGAGTCCGGAGCCATCACCGTGGCCCACCACCACGCGCTCGCCAACGTTCGACGACGGAATCGCCGAGAGGGCGAATGGCAGAATCGCGGTCTCGGAGTAAAGCAATCGTTGGCAGCGCCAAAGCGTCAACAAACTAGCGAACGGCGCAAGCAGCAAGCCCCATATCAGCATTAGTGCGATGCGCAAATCCGCGGGCCAATTGCCGAAGAGACCGAGACCCGCGAGGCAAAACGCCCCGACCAGGAGCAGCGACAACGCGAGGGATACGCCAAGCCCGCTCAATGCGTGCGCGAAGCCGCGCGTCAGCGGCAATGCGAATGCCCAGCTCCGACGCAGCGCGGCGAGGCTTGCGGAGCCCTCGCCCTTCGCAACGGCTGCGTCGCCCCACACCCACACCAGACCGAATACCGGCCACAACCGCCACATCAGGAGAAGCAGAACCGCCACGCCGAGCGAGAGCCACACCGCGCTCGCGGCGTCGGGCGCGCGCAGCAGCTGCGAAGTCGGCCAGCCCACGAGCACCGCGACCAGCACTGCGAGAAGCAGCACCATCAAGAGGTACGCCAGGGCGCCGCGTCCGAGCAATGCGGACCACGTTGTGTCGTCGCACGCGCGCAGCATCCGCGCCGCCGCCGCCGCGTACAACGGGAGCGCCAGCAGCAAGAGAAGCAGCGTCGCGGGATGGGTGAGGAAAGCGACCGGC
>JBKJND010000195.1:0-6042 GCA_046596095.1 Ahniellaceae bacterium
GATCGAGCAGGTGCGCGAGCAGGTGCAGAACATCGAATGACCGACCACACGCCCACGGCCCATGCGACTCCGATGCGCGGCACGCTGTTCATCGTGGCGGCGCCGTCCGGCGCGGGCAAGTCGAGTCTCGTCAATGCCTGCCTCGGACTCGACAGCAACATCGCGCTGTCGATTTCCTTTACCTCGCGCGCGCCGCGTCCGGGCGAACGGCACGCGCAGCACTACCACTTCGTCGATGCCGACGTGTTCCAGCGCATGATCAGCTCCGGCGACTTCTTCGAGCACGCACGCGTGCACGGCGACTGGAAGGGCACCGCCAAGCAATCGGTCGAACCGCAACTTGCGGCGGGGCGTGATGTGTTGCTCGAAATCGACTGGCAGGGTGCGCGCCAGGTGCGCGCGCAGGTCCCCGAAGCGGTGAGTATCTTCATCCTGCCGCCGTCGCGCGCCGCGCTTGAGCAGCGGATGCGCACGCGCGGACAGGACTCGGACAAGGTCATCGCGCAACGACTCGCCGCGGCACGCGAGGAGATGAGCCACCACGACGAGTTCGATTTTCTCGTGGTCAACGAGGACTTCCAGGCCGCAGTCGCAGAGATGTGCGCAATCCTGAGCGCGAGCCGCCTGCGCCGCCCGCTGCAGCAGAAGCGCCACGCCACCCTCATCGCTTCGCTGCTTGGCGCGCCCTGAGCGCGACGCGCAAGGATTTTCTTTCTGCGTCGCTCCGCGCTCAACGCGCCGTGGACACTGGCATTTTTTTGACAACGCTTGGAAAAGATGCAAATGAAGTCAATCCCGGTACCGGCGAGCATGATCGCAAGTGTCCTGGCATGCGCCACACTGCTCGCGGCCGTGCCGGATGTTGCGCAGGCTGAAGCGCGCGCGAACTCGACGTGTTGCGAGTGGTTTTCGGACATCGAGTATCGGCGGGTGGGAACCTATCGCGAGATCGACGTGGATTTCGCTGACCGCGCGGCAACCGGAAAATTCGAAGACGGGGCAGCGCCTTACGCGGCCTTCGAGCTGCCGGTGTGGCGCGAACCCATCGTGGTCGCCATTGACGTCGACATGCAACGTCACGATGGCTTCGCTGCTGACAATGCAGTTTTCGCGCCGCGCGTGTTCTTCCTCGACGCGGACAAGCAGGTTGTGAAGGTACGGGACGACCTTGGTATCAGGCGGGCCGAAGCAGGCTTCGCGTGGGGTTTCGACAGTGGCGTGTTGCTGGGTGCGGACGCCCGGCACGTGCGCTACGTCGTTGTCACGCCTGACCTGTCGCGACGCGGGGAAGTAGTCAACTGGTACAACGGCACCAACGCGATGATGCAAGGCATGGCTTACGGAATGGCCGGTGCGGCGGCAGGCCTGACGCCTGTCCTGGCGGGCCAGGTGGGCGGGTCGATGGCCAGCGGCGCGCGCTCGATCTTCCCGGTCGAGATAGCGTCGACAGGACGCTTCGCCATCACGACCCGGACGCAGCGACGCCTGCGTGGGATGAGCATTCGCGATTATCTCGATCAGAGTCCGTCCCTCTTCGACCCCGAGTTCAAGACATACGCGGGGGCGCGTCCGCTATCGAAGCGGCGTCGCTAGAGCCGTTTTTCACGATCTCCAGCGACATTGATGTGGTTGGAGACGCAGAAATTTGCAAGGGGACGGTATGGCACTTACACTGCGCGGTCCCCCGAACGTAGAGTCGGCGCAAGCCGGCGCGCAATCCCATGGCCCGTATTACCGTCGAAGACTGCCTTGAAGTAGTCGGCAATCGTTTTGAGCTGGTGTTGATGGCGACGCGCCGCGCGCGGCAGCTTGCCAAAGGTGCCGATCCGCTGGTGGAAGCCGGCAACGACAAGCCCACCGTCATGGCGTTGCGCGAGATCGCGTCGCGCCGGCTCGACCACAAGTACATCGACGAGATCGATCGCCAGGAACGCGAGCGCACCGAGCGCGAAGCGCTGGAATGGGCCGCCGCGGCAGCACTGGTCGACGACGACCTTTCCAAGGTCGACGCCGACTGATTGTTCGATGCAGGGTCCCGGCCTGACATAGTCCGGCGCCACAAGAGCCATCGGAACACGCGCTTTTGTAGAGCGGTGCTATGCGCCGCTGCTGTTCCCCGACGCGACTGGTGGGACTCTGCCGAGCAAGCGCGGCTCTACAAAAGCACGGTCGCGTTGCCGTTATGCTCGTGCGCATGACCGCGCCAACGCTGCGGCCGGAGCCGACGCGAGCCCATGCGATGTCGCCGCCTCAATAGAAGCTTGTCGTCGCGCGCGAGTTGCCCACAAAGGCGCCGCGCATGACCGGCGATCTTGCCACCGCGCGCAGACCGGTGGATGCGGCCGATCGCGCCGCGGTCGATGCCGCGCTTGCAACCTTGCGCCGCAAGCTCGAGGCCTATCTCCGACCCGCCGAAGTCGAACGGGTGGTCGCGGCCTATAGCCGCGCCGACGCCGCGCACGCAGGCCAAACGCGCCGCACGGGCGAGCCCTACATCACGCATCCCCTGTCGGTCGCCGCGATCCTCGCGGACATGCGGCTCGACGCCGAAGCCGTGATGGCGGCGCTCCTGCACGACACGCTCGAGGACACGGAGCTTACGCGCGAGGAGCTGGCCGAGACGTTCGGCGAGGAAGTCGCGGAGCTGGTCGACGGCGTCACCAAGCTCGACAAGCTCAATTTCGGTAGTCGCGCGGAAGCCAGCGCCGAGAGTTTCCGCAAGATGCTGCTGGCGATGTCGCGCGACCTGCGCGTGATCCTGATCAAGCTCGCCGATCGACTGCACAACATGCGCACGCTGGATGCCATGGCGGCCGAATCACGGCGCCGGGTGGCGCGCGAGACGCTCGAAATATACGCGCCAATCGCGCACCGGCTCGGCATGAACGCGGTACGCACTGAACTGGCCGATCTGGGCTTTGCCGCGCTGCACCCATGGCGCCATCGCGTATTGCGTGCCCGCCTGGGCGCGATGTACGGCAATCGGCGAGTGCACATGGCCACCATCGAGGAGACACTCTCCGCGCGGCTCACGCAGGAAGGCATCCCCGCGCGCGTGATCGGACGCGTCAAGTCGCCATACAGCACGTACCGCAAGATGCGCAGCGAGCACAAGGCGCTGGAACAGCTCATGGACGTGTATGGCATGCGGGTGATCGTGGCCGAGGTCGGGCAGTGCTACATGGCGCTGGGCGCGCTGCACGGACTCTACAAACCATTCGATCAACGCTTTCGCGACTTCATCGCGATCCCCAAGGCCAATGGTTACCAGTCGCTGCACACGACCTTGTTCGGGCCGGGCGGCTCGCCGCTCGAAGTGCAGATCCGTACGGAGGACATGCACATGCTGGCCGAGCGCGGCGTTGCCGCGCACTGGTCGTACAAGACCGGGGATAGTCCGGCCAACGCCTCGCAGGCTCGCGCGGCGCAATGGCTCGCAGGTCTGCTCGACTCGCAGAGCACTTCGACCTCGTCGCTCGAATTCGTCGAGAACGTCAAGATCGACCTCTTCCCCGACGAGGTCTATCTGTTCACGCCCAAGGGCGACATTCTCGCCTTGCCAAAAAACGCGACCGCGCTCGATTTCGCCTACGCCGTGCACACGCAGATTGGGGATCACGCGGTCGCGGCGCGGGTCGACAAAAAGCTCGTGCCGCTGAGGACACGTCTTGCGAGTGGTGAGGCGGTCGAGATCATCACCGCTCCGAGTGTGGTGCCGAATCCGAACTGGCTCGAGTTCGTGGTGACCGCCAAGGCGCGTACCGCGATCCGTCATCACTTCAAGAAACTGCAGCACGAGGATGCGGTGCAGCTCGGGCACCGCATGCTCGATCGCGCACTCGCGCAAAGCGGCCATGCGCTTGAGAGCATCGGGCCCGACGTGCTGGATCGTTTTCTCGCCGACAACAAGTTGCGCAGACTTGAGGAGTTGCTGGAGGATCTCGCACTGGGTCAGCGCATGCCGCAACAGGTCGCGCAGCAATTGCTGCTGGACGCGGAAGCGCCGGTTTCGAATGAAGCGCCGCGCGCCAGCGAGCAAATCCTGATCTCGGGCCGCGAACGCGGCGTCTTCACCTTCGCCAAGTGCTGCTATCCGGTGCCGGGCGACGCGATCATGGGCTATCTCAGCGCTGGCAAGGGCGTAGTCGTGCACCGCGAGGAGTGCCCCAACGTGCCGGAATACCGCAAGCAGAACGAACGCTGCGTCGAGATGGGTTGGGAGCGCAAGGTCGAAGGCGAATTCCGCACCTTGCTGCGCGCTATCGTCGACAATAAACCGGGTGTGCTCGCGCAGGTCGCCGCGGCAATCGCCGAAGCGGACTCGAACATCGAGAATGTCGAGTACCAGGAGCGCGACGCGTCGAGCGCTGCACTTCTTTTCACTATCGAGGTCCGCGACCTCAAGCATCTCGCCGACGTGCGGCGGCGCATGCAGCGCGCCGCGGTGGTGCACGCGGTCAACCGATTCATGGGATGAGACTACGATGAAGACCGATATCAACGCAGTGCCAGATGTACCCGGAAGCAACACTGCTTCCCGGCGCTTCATCACGGTGGCAACAACAAATGCGCCGGCGGCTATTGGCCCCTACTCGCAAGGCGTGGCGAGTGGTTCCTTCGTGTTCCTGTCGGGACAGATTCCACTCGATCCCGCCACCGGCAAGCTGGTGGAAGGGGACATCGACCTGCAAACGCGGCGGGTCTTCGACAATCTGGCCGCGGTATGTGCGGCGGCAGGAGGAAGCCTCGCGCAGATGGTGCGGGTGGGGATTTTTCTCACAGACCTTGGCGACTTCGCGACCGTCAACGCGGTGATGGCCGAATACTTCGTGCCGCCGTACCCGGCGCGAGCGACAGTCGGCGTGTCGGCTTTGCCGCGCGGCGCCAGGGTCGAGATCGACGGAATCCTGGCGCTTGCCTGAGCCTGCGATGCGGCATCATGACTTCACCGCGAGCGACGCCATGTCGCAGATTGCGGTGCAGCCCTTGAGTCGTTTGCCGGGCGTCGGACCCAAACTCACCGCGCAACTCGCGCGGTTGGGACTCGCGAGCATCGAAGACCTCTGGTTCCACTTGCCGCTGCGTTTCGAGGACCGCACGCGCATCACATCGCTGCGCGCGTTGATCGCGGACGCTCCGGCGCAGGTGGAAGGAGTGGTCACCGCAGTCGAGCGCAGCTTCCGCTTCCGGCCTCAACTGCGCGTGGCGCTGGAGGACGGTTCCGGAGCCCAGTTGACGCTGCGTTTTTTCCATTTCAACCGCGCGCAGGCGGAGACGCTCGCGGTTGGCACTCGACTGCGCTGCTTCGGCGACGTGCGCCGCTCCCGTGATGCATTCGAGATGGTGCACCCGCGCTATCAGCGCGTCGACGCGACGACGCCGGTCGCGGAACGGTTGACGCCGGTTTACCCGTTGACGGAGGGCGTGACGCCGGCGCGTCTGGCGAAACTTGTCGAAAGCGCGCTGGCTCTGCTGCCGGTCGAGAGCGATCTCGATCTGCTTCCCGCCGCGCTTGCGCATCGGCTCGGGGCACTGACGACAGCGCAGGCGCTGCGTCTGCTGCACCGTCCGCCAGTCGATGTGGACTTGCCGGCGCTGTTGTCCGGCACCCACCCGGCGCAACGACGCCTCGCGTTCGAGGAACTGCTGGCGCATCAGCTGAGCCTCCGGCGTCAGCGCAAAGTTCTGCGCGCGCGTCGCGCGCCTGCAGTCCGGGTACCCGGCGCCCGCCGCGTGCAACTGCTGGCTTCGCTGCCATTTGCGCTGACCGCCGCGCAGCAGCGCGTGTTGGCCGAGATCGATCGCGATCTTGAGAGTGGCGTGCCGATGTTGCGGCTGCTGCAGGGCGACGTGGGTTCGGGCAAGACCATCGTTGCCGCGTGCGCGGCACTGGCGGTGGTCGACGCAGGTCGGCAAGTCGCTTTGATGGCGCCGACCGAGCTGCTCGCTGAGCAGCACCCGCACACCCAGTGGCGTCAACCAGTGCTCGAAGTTGCGCAGGTGCTGCTCAGCGAGCAGCACGGTCGGCGCCATCAAAGCGAC
>JBKJND010000154.1:0-3444 GCA_046596095.1 Ahniellaceae bacterium
ATTGGGCTTGATGGGCATGATCGCCTTGTTCTCAAGAAACGCCATCATCCGGTCCACGGCTTTGTCGGTAAGGGCGGCAAAGTCTTCCGGCGTGTTCGCTGCGACCAGCGGCGGCAGATCACGATTGCGTTGCTCTTCCAACTTCAGGCTGGACCAGGCGCGATCCAGTTCGCGCTGCAGCAGATCCACTTCCTGCTGCCAGGTCAGCGGCACGCGGTGAACGTGCTGCTGGTACCAGGTGTAGTTGTCTTTGCCGACGCCAGACGGCCCGGTTTTGTTCTCGGCTTGCTTTTTTAGCCAGCCCACCATTGCATCGGTCGCTTCGCGCGCGGCGGAGAGATTGGCAGCAATTGTGGGCGTGCCGGAGCCGCCGATCATGGTTTCCAGGGTGTCAAGATCACGCCGCTGCTGCTCGATATTGCGAATACCGGCGATCCACAAGTCGCGCGCGTTGCCAGTGAGATTTTCACGCGCCTGCGTCAACAGCGGCGGAATCACCGCCAGCTCTTTCGCCATCTTGGCCTGCCCACCCGCATTTAGCGGCAACGTGTATTGCCACACTTCCAACGTGGCGTGATTGGTCGGCCCTTCGTGCGCCGGCACGTCGCTTTGTTCCATGAAAAGCGTTTGATAGAACGCCGGATCGCGCACCCACGGCTTGAGCACGCGATGATTGAAATCGAAGCCGTGCATTTCTGCCTCGATCAGCGCCCAGTCCACTTGTTGTGCAGCGGACCACGCACTGCGATCGATTGCGCGCAGACGCGTTTGATAAGACGGCAGCTGGGCGTGGGCGGCTTCGAAGCGCGCCGCCGTGTAGTCGGGCGCACCTTCGCGCTGCGGCGGCTGTTCGAACGAGCGCCAGTCAGCAAACAGCGTCAGCAGCGCATCGTAGCTGCTGCTTTTGACCGATTCCGCGGGTGCCTGCATCGCCAGACTCAATCCGAGCAGAAACGCAAGGGTAAATCGAATTCGCATGTTCTATCTCCTACTCACGTCCTCCAGAATGTCACGCATGCGAGAAGACGCAAGTCGCAAGGGGGCTGGCCGTCAATGGCCGCAATGGGACTGTCCGCTTTTCGAAAGGCTATTGGCGAGATCGACCGGCCGCGATCCGCAATCCGTCGATCCCGAACACGCGTCGGCGCAAGAGGAATCCACTGAAAGGCGTCACCGGCGGCTGGCCGTCGGCCACGAGCAGATCATGCGGGCCACAAAACCAAGGCAATGGTGCCGAGTCGTCGCAACGCTTTGTCGCGTCGTGCCCGCCCTTGCGCAGTGCAGTGGCCCAAGCGCTACTGCCCAAGAGGTATCCTCACTCGAACCCATTGTTGAACAGCGATGTCGCGCTCGGCTCACCGTAGATGAAGTCGTCCGTGACAACGACATCGGTGCCGGCGTTGTTGTCGACTGCACCGAGGACGGCGTTGCCGAGTGTGATTCTGACGCGGGCAATGCGCGGATCAGAAGGGCCGACAAGGCCACCGACGAAGCTCAAGCCTTGGTCGAGTGTTGGTGCACTCAACACCGCAATGCTCGTGCCGTTGGCGTTGAACAGGCGAACAGTGGTCGCGCCGGCGACGTCGACATCGGTCAACACCAGGCCGAAGCCTGTTACTTCGGCCGGCACGTTGGTGCCCGGCAGAAAGAACTGCACGTCAAAAATGTTGCTGCCGACCGGCGAAAACAAGCGTTGCGGGCTGAACGACTGGAAAGCAGTGACATACGCCGGATTGAAATTGCCGAACTCGATCGGAGACCCGCTGGGGTCGCTGGTGCCCGCGCTCACATGCACGCCCGTGCCCGGCGTCGAGAACACCACTCCGCGCGGCGATGTTACGTTGAAAAAATCCAACGCCATCGCGTTCGGCGTCGCAGAAGCGGCAGGCACACCGTCCCAGTTGATCTCGCGCCGCAGCCCGCCGAAGGAGCCGCCTGCGCCGGGAGTCGTGCCACCGCCGAGGTCGGTGCGAAACTGATCTCGCACCGCGACGATCGCAGCCGGTGACGCGCCCGAACCGCTGCGTACGGTAACTTGCGCTGACGCTGGGCTTGCCATCGCGAGAACCGCGAGAACCGCGATCAACCGGCTGTGCATGGGAGATTGCCCTGGGAAAGCAACCCTACGATAGCAGTCCGGAAAGAGGGTCGGAGGGGATTAAGCCGCGCGATCTGCCTGATCTTCGCGTTGCGCTGGCTGCTCCCGTTAAAGGTCGCGCGCATTCTCTGTCCAAAAAGGTCTAGGGCGTTAGAGCGCACCTTAATCCCCTCCGTCCCCTTTTCGCGCGAAATCGATTGCGGCGCGAACTGCGGCGACCTGCGCGGCGTTGCATTGCTCGGGGCTGGCGCGGGGGCTGTCGGGGTAGACCTCGGTGGTCGTCTTGTAGCGGGCGTTGGTGATGCTGCCGCAGAGGCCGAGCTTTTTGACGGGATAGTTGATGACGCCCGGCGCGACCACGGGTTCGCCGATGATCTCGCCGTTGCGATCGGCCGCGGCGATGTGGGTGACTTTCGCCACTGCCGCGATCACCGCCTGCTGGAATTCGAGTTGCGGATTCTCGCTGTCGCCGACCAGGTAAAAGCCGTCGGGAATTTCGCCGGGCTCGTGCGGCTTGCCATCGCGGGCGGCCAGCGCGGGCCGGAACTCAGACTCGTCGGTATCGGTGGTCTCGTGCAGATCGACATGCACGAGCACGCGATCGCGAATCGGCGCAACGAGTCGCATCAACGCCGCAGATTCTTCCGCGGGACTGCTTTCGCGAAACGAGCGATTCGGGTCGATCGCGTGCATGTTCCAGCGATGCACGCGCTCGTAAGCCCACGGACTCACGCACGGCGCGACCAGCAGATTAATCCGGCCTGCGTAGTCCGCCGCATGCTGGTCGACAAATCGCAAAGCGCCATGCACGCCGCTGGTTTCGTATCCATGCACGCCGCCCGTCACAAGCACGATCGGCAGTTCGTCGCGCCAATCGGCGCTCCTCACGGCGAACAACGGATAAATGTCGG
The DNA here is from genome assembly GCA_046596095.1 of Ahniellaceae bacterium. Classification (GTDB taxonomy): domain Bacteria; phylum Pseudomonadota; class Gammaproteobacteria; order Xanthomonadales; family Ahniellaceae; genus JBBQNY01. The sequence goes on from JBKJND010000154.1 coordinate 3,010, forward strand.
GGCCGTACTCGAGGCGGCCGTACTGCTGGACCTCGAAGCGCGAGCGCAGTCGCTCGATCACGCTCACCACATCCGCCTCGTAGCTGCGGCGGCGAGTTTGTCGCGCAAGCCATTCGGCCTTTTCCGCCTCGCCCCACGGCTGGCCGGGCGTACCGATGGGATAGCGGGACTGGGCAGTCATCTGATCGATCGTTCCGTTCTGCCACGCATCGCGTGAGTGTCGAAAACTGTATCACCGGGACCAGCCGCCGCCGATCACTGCCCTACCGGAGGTCCAGCCCAGCCTGCCCGTGAAGCAAGCCCGACCCAAGCGCTACGAAAGTGCACTCTGACCCCGGTTTTTACTCAGCGCCGGATGCGCAACCAGTAGTCGGTGGCGCCGGGATCGAAGAAGAAGGCTTCCGCCGCTTCCACGAAACGACGTTCGCGCATCGT
>JBKJND010000351.1:0-3337 GCA_046596095.1 Ahniellaceae bacterium
CGGCGGCGGCGGCGGCGGCGGCTCGACGTCGGTGAAACCGACGAGGAACTCCGACATGCGCTTCTTGCCGTCGAGGTGCTGCTCGTATTCCTCCAGCAGGATCTTCATCGACCACGGGAACTGCGCGAGCGCCTGCTGTACCTGCGAGAGGCCTTCCTCGATGCGCTTGGCGATCGCGATCTCGCCCTCGCGGGTCAGCAGCTCAACCGTGCCCATCTCGCGCATGTACATGCGCACGGGATCGGTGGTGCGACCCATTTCCTCGACGGAAGACAGCGCAGCGACCGCTTCCTCGGTCACGGTCTCGTCGTCGGTGGCAGTGGCGCCGTCCTGCAGCAACAAGGTCTCGGCGTCGGGCGCCTCCTCGTGCACCGCGATGCCCATGTCGTTGATCATGCCGATGATGTCTTCGATCTGCTCCGGATCGACGATGTCGTCGGGCAGATGGTCGTTGACCTCGGCAAACGTCAGATACCCCTGCTCCTTGCCCTTGACGATCAGGAGCTTGATGTCGGATACCTGTTGCAGCTTTTTCTCTGGAAGGGCGACCATGAACCTTAATCCTGATGCGAGTCCGCCAGTTTAGGCGGCCTGTCAATACTCGTCGTTATGTGGGGTCGATAGGCCGTCGCAAAAGCCCGCGCCGCCGGCCTGCGAACTAGATCTCCAGCAAAAACGTCACCGGCCCGTCGTTCACCAGCTCCACCTGCATGTGCGCACCGAAGCGCCCGGTCGCCACCAGGTGCCACCGCGCGCGCGCCAACTGGGCCAGCGTCCCGAACAAGGCATCGGCCTTCTCAGGCACCGCTGCCGTGGAGAATCCGGGCCGCAAACCCGAACGCGTATCCGCCGCCAGCGTGAATTGCGGCACCAGCAGCAGACCACCTTCGACCTCGCGCAGCGAACGATTCATGCGTCCCGACTCGTCGTTGAAGACCCGATACGCGAGCAGCTTCAGGGCCATCAGCTCGCACACCGCCTCGTCATCGCTGGGCTCAACGCCGATCAACGCCAGCAATCCCGGGCCGATCGCGCCGATCACTTCGTCGCCAACGCGCACTTCGGCGCGCGTAACCCGCTGGATCAATGCACGCACGCACACCTCGACCGGGCACTTCCCGCAAGAGCCATCTCGTTGCCTCCCTACAATGCCGCCATGAAGCCGGCAGCAATAAATTTCCAGGTGCGCATTGTGCATGGACTCGTTCGGCTCGGCAGCGTGTTGCCGCTGGCGTGGTTGCACGCGCTCGCGCGTCCGCTTGCTGCTCTCGCGCGAGCGCTGAACACCCGCGAAGCGCGCGTGGCCGCGCGTAATATCGATCTCGTGTTTCCCGAGCTGGATGAGCAGGTGCGCGCAACACTCACGCGCGAAACGCTGCGCCAGACCGCGATGAGCCTGACCGAACTACCCAAACTCTGGGGTGCGCCGCAAGCGGCGCTCGCGCTCGTTCGCAAAGTACACGGCGCCGACTATCTGACCGCAGCGCTTGCGCGCAAACAGGGTCTCCTGATTGCCGCGCCACACCTCGGCAGTTGGGAACTGCTGAATCTCTGGCTCTCGCGCCAGGCCCCGATGGTGATCCTCTACCGCGTGCCGCAACGCGCGGCGTTCGACGAGTTTTTGCGCGACGCGCGCGGAACATTTGGCGCCGAACCCGTGCGCGCCGATCCTGCCGGTGTGCGCACGCTGTTCCGCCGACTCAAGCAAGGTCGCATGGTGGGCATCCTCCCCGACCAGCGCCCCAAGAGCGGCGAAGGCGCGTGGGGTACCTTCTTCGGCAAGCCCGCCAAGACCATGACCTTGCTCGGCCGACTCGCGCATAAATCAGAGGCCCCTGTGTTGCTCGCATGGGCCGAGCGCTTGCCCAAGTCCGCAGGCTTCGAGATCCACATCGCGCCGATCGATGCGATCGTCGCCGATGCCGATCCGATCGCATCAACCACCGCGCTCAACGCCGCCATCGAACGCGCGGCGCGCACCCGACCCGAGCAGTACCAATGGACCTACAAGCGCTTTGGCATGCAGCAACACGCTGACGACGTGCTGCCGTACTGAAACGCGGGCCGGGGCGTATGCCAGTCACCTGCACCTGACAATTGGAGATACAACGATGCATGTGAAGATTGCTGGCGTGGCGCTGACGACATTGCTTGCGATGGCGGCTTGCACGATGCCGCCAGCAAGCACATCGATGGACACGACGTTTGTGGTCGTGCGCCACGCCGAGAAAGGCAGCGACGATCCGAAGGATCCGCCGCTCAGCGCAGCGGGCAGGCAACGCGCGAGCGCGCTCGCGAACCAGTTCGCGTCCAGGTCGCTGACTGCCGCGTACGCGACCGCGTTCAAACGTACGCAGCAGACGGCCCTGCCGGCAGCGCGCGCCAGCGGCGTCGTCGTCACGACGTACGACGCTGCCCGCGCCTCCGGCGAGTTCGTGGCGGATCTACGCCGCACGCATGCGCACGGCACGATCCTGGTGGTGGGTCACAGCAACACGGTGCCGGAGATCGTTGCGGCGCTGTGCGGTTGCCCGGTGGCGCCCCTGGCCGACAACGATTTCGGTGATGTCTATGCAGTGCGCATCGACAACGACGGACACGCGACGCTGACCCAACGGACGTTTTGAATGCCGCCGACGACGAGTGTTCCGACGCGGCGCGAGACGCTGTTCGAAGCCCGCGCGCGTCGCATCTGGCGCTTCAGGCCGAAGTGTCATCCATCGCTGACAGTACCGCGGCGAAGGTGAGCGCAAACGTGTGCGCGTCGCCCGGCCAGCGCGGCCGGCTCGCCGGAGCGCGGCATAGGTAGACCCGCATCGACGATGCCGCGCTCGAACCCGACCTGGGTCAGCAGTTGCCCGCCGCAGCACAAACGCGCTGCGCGGCCTGCTCACCGTCGCTGCCCGCCTGACCCGTAGAAGCGGGCGAACCTGCGCCGCCGCCCGGGCCGCCTAGGCCTCTGGTTCCCAGCGTGATGACTGGAGGTGTGCCCGAGAAAACAGCGGTGAGGCCGAGCACACCGAAACTGCTGCCACCCGTGCCACCCCCGCCGCCGCCGGAGTGCCCGCCGGGGGCGCCATCGCCGCCCCGGCCCGGGATGGCCGTGCCCGGATTGGCGCCACCCGTTTGCCCGAGTCCCGGCGCCTGTCCCGTACCGCCTGCCCCTCCGGTTCCTCCGACGCCACCCGCTCCAGTCGCGATGCGCGTGTTGCTGGTGGTCAGCGTCGCGCCGACGACAAAGATACCGATGCTCGCGCCGCCGCCGCGCCCGCCACTGCCGGCCGTGCGTGCGGCGCATCCACCCGCGCCGCCGCCGCCCCCGCCCGGACCAAAAGCG
>JBKJND010000079.1:0-3520 GCA_046596095.1 Ahniellaceae bacterium
CACGCGCACAAGGACCCTTCATTGCGCGTGGCGAATGCCGATGCAGCGCACGCGCCACCAGCTCCTTGCCGGTTCCCGTCTCGCCGACGATGAGCACATCGAGCTCGGTCGGCGCGACTTTGCCAAGCACGCGGAACAGCTCGCGCATGGCCGGCGATTGGCCGAGCAACTCCGCGACCGGCGCGCGGCGATCGCGGCGCGGCGCACTCGCGACACCTGCGCTCGTGCCCGCGGCCAATGCGCGCCGTGCAATCGCCACGGCGTCGTCGAGATCGAAGGGTTTGGACAGAAATTCGAATGCGCCGCCGCGAAACGCGCCAACCGTGGACGCGAGATCGGTGAACGCGGACACCACCACCACCGGCAGCGACGGCAGGCGTTCGCGCAATTCCTTGAGCACCGCGATGCCGTCGCGACCTGGCATGCGCACGTCGGTAAACAACAGCGCCGGCGGCGCAAAATCGCCCAGCGCCGCGAGCGCCGCGTCGCCGTGATCGAACTCGCGCACGTCGAAACCCGCATCGCGCAATGCCGTCGCCAGCACGAAGCGCACCGATGCGTCGTCGTCAACGACCCATGTCTCACTCATGCAGACTCCTCGCGCGGAAGCGCAGTGGGTGGCGGTGCCGGGACCGGCAACATCAAAGTGAACACGGTGTGGCCCGGACGCGAGCGGAACGACAGCGAACCCGCGTGTTCGCGCGCGATTTCCTGCGCCAGCGTAAGTCCGAGCCCCGTGCCGTTGCTGCGCCCCGACACCAGCGGCAGGAACACGCGCTCGGTCAAACCCTCGGCGACGCCACGACCATTGTCGATGACGTCGAGTCGCACCGCCTGCCGATGCGCGACGTCGCCGATGCGAATGCCGTGCTCGACACGCGTACGCAAGCGCACTTCTGTGGCCTCGGCTTCGAGCGCATTGCGCGCAAGGTTGAGCACCGCCTGGATGAGCCGGTCGGCGTCTCCCGCAATGTTGGGAACCGAAGGGTCGTAGTCGCGCACGATGCGTACCGCCCAGCCTGCCTCGACCTCGATCAGGAAGCGCACGCGTTCGGTGACTTCGTGCAGCACCATCTCGACCAGCGGTTGCGGAGGACTGGGCGTGAGCAGGCGCTCCACGAGTGCATGCAGACGATCGGTTTCTGCGCGGATGACATCGAGATAGCGGCGCGCGTCCGCGTCATCGATGCGGCGTTCGAGCAGTTGCGCAGCGCCGCGCAAGCCGGCCAGCGGATTGCGCACCTCGTGCGCCAGGCCGCGGAGCGATGCGTGCAGTGCGGCGGGCAGGGCCTGCGCAGGATCGACCCCGGCGAACTCGTTGACCGGCATCGCTTCGACGAGCACCAACGCCCGCGAGCCTTCCATCAGCGCGGTCAAGGTGATGTCCGCGAAGTGCTCCTGCCCCTCGGCCAGTGCCAGCCGCGCGCGTGGCAGCACGACGCGGCGGTTCTCCTCGCGGGCTCGACGAGATCCTGATTCGAGCAACGTGGCGCTGGCGGGTTCCAGCCAGTGGCCGAGTCGCTGGCCGACAAGTCGACGGGGGCTGCGGTGCAGCCACTGGGTGGCGGCCGGATTGGCATAGACCAGAACGTCCTCGCTGTCGACCAGCCACAACGGCAAGGCCAGCAGCTCCAGCCATGGGGCCTGGAAATTCCTGCTCGAGGCGGCGGAATCGTTTGCCATTGCACCATGTTAGAGCAATTTCAGGGTGGACCTGGATCTATTACCGCAATGTTGGTGCAAAGTTGCCCGGGATGAATTTACTCGAATCCGTTGAAGAACAGGGCGCCCGCGTCCAGCGTGCAAGACGACGAACAGCCGACACCTGCCTCGCATTGTTCGAGGCCTTCCAGCACCCCGTTGCCGCACGTCGACGGTGGAATGGTTCCTGTGACACCCGCGTTGTTGCGCGGCGCCGGTAAACCTTCAATGAAGTCGTTGCTGCACTGGTTGGTATCGTCGCCATTCTCAAGGGTGTTGTTGGGCGCGACGATGTCGAGCCGACGAATTGCGGCGCGCCCGAGTACGAGTCCCGTGGCCTGCGCATACGGTGTGCCGACTCCCACGCTCGAACCGGTGTAGTTGCCCCAGGCAACGCAATCGATCTGGTTGACATCGAAGCAGACTTTGCCCCCGCGAAGCGGCAGCGCGGTTGTGAGGCTGAAGTCCGTCGCGACATTGAAGAAGGCCGTGGCCTGCGTCGTGGCGATGAGTATTTTTGCCTGCGACATGCCGTTCGCGACGTTGTTTCCGAAAGTAACCGTGCCGATCACCGCCCCGGCAGCATCAAACACGGTCAGGTCATGGCCGCTGACCACAGTCTGGCCGCCGGAATACATCTGCAGCACCACGTACTGCGCATTGGGCGCAGCAGCGGCACCAGGAAACACCTCAACCACTTTCATGAGATGAAATGCGGCGAAAGTCGGCGCACTCAACGCCGCGCACGACAGCGCCAGCGCCAGGACTCGGGTCGAAGCTCGCATGAGTGCTTTCCTGCGGTAAGGGGCGCGCAGAATACTCCTCAAGTCTGGCAATGAATCGAGGACGTCAGTTCGGCGCAAGCGTCAAGGCGAACAGGATGCGCGCGTCCTCCGCGTCCAGCGTGTCAGTCGTGGTGCCGCGGAAGCGGCGATGGAAAGCGCGCACGGTCGCAGAGCGATCGTCCAGTGGATAACCGATCAAACGCAGCGCGAGCCACGGATCGAAACCATCAGGCGGTTCGGTGAGCCCGGCCCGGGGCCAAATGCCGAATCCAGCGTCGAACAACTCCCGCCACGGAAACAATGGCCCAGGATCGCTCTTGCGCGTGGGAGCTACATCCGCGTGCGCAACGATCTGCGTGCGCGGGATGGCGTGCCGATCGCACAAGTCTCCGAGCAGCTTCACCAGACTCCCGATCTGCGCCGTCGGAAACGGCGACGCGCCATCGTTGTCGAGCTCTATGCCGATCGAAGCGGAGTTGACATCGGTGATCGTGCCCCAGCGCCCCGGCCCCGCGTGCCACGCGCGCAGATCGTCGGCAACGAGCTGGTACAAGACACCGTCCTTGCCGATCAGATAGTGCGCGCTCACGCGGCCGCCGCGGTTGCGCGTGCGCAGCGTGCGCAGGCTGTCGCGCACCGACTCCTGGGTCGTGGCGTGCAACACGATGAGAATCGGCCTGCGCGCTTCGTGATTCGGCGATGGCACCCACCGCGCCGTGGGGTTGCGCGGTGGCGCGTTCGCACAACCCGCCATCAACGCCATCAACAATACGATCAGAACCGAACGCCAATGCATGCCGCGCATTGCAACCGCAGCCAACGCGCATTGCAAGCCGCCGCGATCAAGCCCCTCTCCCCCCGGGGTGATTGGGCGCGCTTGCGAGCACTGCTCGCGCGCACGATCACGCCCGAAGGGCCGGGATGGGATTGGGGAGAGGGTATGGTCTTGCGCGGAACCAAATCTCCCTGCCGCTCACGCACGATCACGAATCGCGCCCCGTAGAACCCTCTCCCTCGGTCCCTCCCCCGGAGGG
>JBKJND010000130.1:0-4231 GCA_046596095.1 Ahniellaceae bacterium
GGACAATCCGCGCGCCGCGATGTAGCGCGGGGCCATTCCGCGCTGCTCTTGACGTTGTAGAGCGGTGCTATGCGCCGCTGCTTCTCGCAACGTCGACGAAGTCGAAAGCAAATGCGTGACCTGCGTCGGCTGAATGATGCTCGCGTGCGCTTTCGCGCCATTCGCGTTCATCGAAGTCCGGAAAGAACGCATCGGCGTCGCCGACAACTGCATCGACCAACGTGAGATGCATGCGTGTCGCGAACGGCAGCGCCAGCGCGTAGATTTCGCCGCCGCCGATGACCATGACTTCGCGCGCTGCGCCGTCGACTGCAAGCGCGAGCGCCGCGTCGAGCGATGCCACTACTTGCATGCCCTCAAGCGGAGGCCAGTCGCCCCGCGTCAATACCCAATTGGTGCGGCCAGGCAATGCGCGACCAATGGCCACAGCAGTCTTGCGGCCCATGAGCACCGGCTTGCCATAAGTCAGTGTCTTGAACCGCTTGAGATCAGCGGGCAGATGCCAAGGCAATGCGCCCTCACGTCCGATGGCGTACTGCCGATCCATTGCGGCAATGAGCACGATGTCGGGGCAACTCGACTCGCTGCCGCTCATACCGCCACTGGCGCCTTGATCGCGGGGTGCGGATCGTAACCATCGAGAGCAATATCCTCGAAGCGAAACGCAAACAAATCGCGCACTCCAGCGTTCAACCGCAAACGCGGCAGGGCGCGTTCGGCCCTCGTCAATTGCAGTTGGGCCTGCTCGACGTGGTTCGAATACAGATGCACATCGCCGAGCGTGTGCACGAAATCGCCCACATCGAGATCGCACACCTGCGCGACGAGGTGAGTCAGCAACGCGTAGCTCGCGATATTGAACGGCACTCCGAGAAACACGTCCGCCGAGCGCTGATAGAGCTGGCAGCTGAGCTTGCGGCGCGCCGCCTCCGGCGTTGCTGGCGCAACGTAGAACTGGAATAGCGCGTGGCAGGGTTGCAATGCCATCGCCGGCAATTCGCCGACGTTCCACGCGCTGACAATCAGGCGTCGGGAGTCGGGATTACTCTGGATTTCTTTCAGCACCCATTGCATCTGGTCGATGACCCGCCCGTCAGGCGCGGTCCACGCGCGCCACTGGCGCCCGTACACCGGGCCGAGTTCGCCGCCCGCATCCGCCCAAGCGTCCCAGATGCCGACGCCGTGCTCGCGCAGGTACGCGACGTTGGTGTCGCCGCGCAGAAACCAGAGCAGCTCGTGTACGACCGATTTCCAGTGCACGCGCTTGGTCGTCAGCAGCGGAAATCCCGCAGCAAGATCGAACCGCAGTTGATGGCCGAACACGCTGCGCGTGCCCGTGCCCGTGCGATCGGCCTTGATGGCGCCGTGCTCGAGCACGTGGCGCAGCAAATCGAGATACGCCTTCACGTCGATCAGCCCGCAGTTGGCGCGGGTTTAGCGGGCGCCTTGCCTGGCGAGGTCTCGTCCCCGGACGCGGCACCGTGCGGCGGGTACGGCGCGCGCCGCGACAGCGCGAGCAGGACGAGGCCCGTGACGATCAGCGGCACCGACAGCAGCATGCCCATCGTCAACCAGTCGAACGCAAGAAATCCGAGGTGCTCATCGGGCTCACGCACGAATTCGACCGCGACGCGGAAAACGCCGTACGCGAGCGCAAACAGGCCGGATACCGCGTAGCGTCGTCTCGGCCTGGACGAAAAACCCCACACAATGACGAACAGCAGCAGCCCCTCGAGACCCATCTCATAGAGCTGCGACGGGTGGCGCGCGAACGGCTCGAGCACGCCCGTCGCGTGCAGTTGCACCAGCTCGGCGACGCTGCGCGGCTCGATCTCAAGCGAGTTCGGAAACACGAACGCCCACGGCACCGAGGTCAAACGCCCCCACAATTCGCCGCCGATGAAATTACCAAACCGTACGAAGCCAATACCAATCGGCACCAGCGGCGCGACGAAATCCGTCGCATCGAAAAAGTGGATGCGGTTCTTTCGGCACCAGAGTCCCGTCGCGATCATCACTCCAAGCAACCCGCCATGAAAACTCATGCCGCCTTCCCAGACGCGCACCAGCTCCAGCGGATCCTCGATCCATTTCTCCCAGCCATAGAACAGCATGTAGCCGAGACGCCCGCCAAAGATGACGCCGAGCATCGCGTAAAAAAGCAGATCGCCGAACTGGTCCTGCGTGATGCCGAGCCGCCCTGCGCGCACGCGTCCACGACCGAGCCACCACGCAGCGGCAAACGCGCAGAGGTAGGTGATTCCATACCAGTGAATACTGATAGGCCCGAGCTGGACCGCAACCGGATCGATCGTGTGCAAAAACGACATGCGGGCTTCGAACCTCAACTCACCAATGGCGCGCGATTATGGCGCGCGCAACGGATTGCCAGAAACTTTTCTGCGGACGGCGCCTACAGAACAGTCGGGCGATCGGGGAGTTCGTCGTGCGCGGCGACTTCGGTGGCGTTGGAGGGGTAGTGAGCGGCGAGGAGCGGCGTCAGGGCTTCGATGGCGGCAACGATGGCGTCGGCGTGGCGGGATTCGGAGAAACCCTGCGTGACGAGGTCGCATACGCGCTTCCAGTCTGCGTCGGGGATGCGCTCGCACGCGTCGCGGTCGGGGACGATTTCAATGGCGTGTTCGGCGAGCAGGACGTAGATCAGAACTCCATTGTTGGCGGCGGTGTCCCAGACACGAAGTTGGGTGAAGACTGTTTCGGCGCGTGCGCGTGAGCGAACACCTGCGACTAGATCGGCCAGTGAAAACGCGCGTTCGACGGCGAAGCAGATTTCAGCGTGGTGGGTTTTCTCGCTGGCGGCAATCGCGGACTGAATGCGCTCCATGCACGCGGCTTCAAAGCGCATGCGCACGGGTGGCGCGAACAGGTGTCGCAGGGAACGAATCAGCATCACCAGCTCCCCGATGCGCCGCCGCCAGCGCTCATGCCGCCGCCGCCGGAAAATCCACCGCCACCAAAACTCCCACCGCCGCCACCGCCAAATCCGCCACCGCCCACGCTCGGAAAGCCGCCGTAGTTGCCCCAGCCACTGCCGCGCGCGGCGCGGCCTCGGCCACCGCCACCGCCACCAAAGGCTCCGATCAGCATGCCGGCTACGGCGCCCACGCCGGCCCACAGGAAGACGGAACCTGCACCCGCCAGCAGCCAGCCCACCCCGCCATTGCCGGCCGCCACCAGCGCGGGACGCCAAATGCCACGTAGCGCCTGCAGGAACGAGGCGAGAATGAAAGCGATCACCACTGCCGGCATCAATCCGCCGAACCCGCCATTTACTGTGCCGCCCGATCCCGTCGGCTCCGGTAACACTTCACCGTCAATCAAACGCACAAGGGCAGTAGTGACGTCGTCGATGCCACCGCGGTAGTCGCCGGCCTTGAACCGCGGCACCAGGTAATCGTCGATCAGCCGGTTGGCGATGGCGGCGGGGATAACGCCCTCAAGGCCTCGGCCCACCTCGATGCGCGCGCGGCGGTCATCGCGCGCGATAAGCAGCAGCACACCATCGTCGATCTTTGCGCGTCCGAGGCGCCACGCATCGAACACGCGGATCGCGAATGGCTCGATGGCCTCGGGTTCGGTCGTCGGCACGATCAGCAAGACGAGTTGGCTGCCTTTGCGTTGTTCGAGCGCGGCAAAGCGCGCCGCGAAGTCAGCGCGCTCGGAAGGGCCCAGTAAACCAGCCGTGTCGACTACGCGATCGGTCAACTCGGGAATCGCGATGAGCCCGGCTGCATCGCGCTTGGGCTCAGTCTGCTCGATCGAGCCGCTGGGCTTCGGACGTTCTGACGTAGTTTGCTTAACCTCCGGCACCGCCGCAGGTTCGACGCCTCGCGTCGTAGTCGGGGCATTCGGCAACGATTTCGAAGGCGCGAGTACCTGGCTCGCAACTCCTGCGCACGCGCACAGGAGCAACGCCAGCGCGACGGTCCGAATCAGATTCACCTCGCCCACCGCGCTTTCGCTTTGACGGCAATCAGCTCGCAGGCGCGGGCGGTGGCAAGCGATCCTGGGGCGTTGGCGTTGGCAAGGGTTGCGGCGGCGGCAAGGGTTGCGGCGCGCCCGGCCGCGAAAAATCAACGCTGGGGGCAGTCGAAATCGCGGCTTCGTTGGCCACAGTGAAGTTGGGTTTTATCGCGTAGCCGAAAATTTTTGCGGTCAGGTTCTGCGGGAAGGTGCGTACCAGCGTGTTGTATTCCTGCACGGTCTGCAC
>JBKJND010000198.1:0-4691 GCA_046596095.1 Ahniellaceae bacterium
CGGCTCGCTGTTGTGCGACACGCGCACCGCGGCCACCTGGACCGAGATCGGCGCCAACCCGCAGGGCAGCACCTTGGCGCTACCCCTCACAGGACTCACGGTGGACCGCATCTACCACTGGCGCGCCCGTGTGCAGTTCGCCCCGCTCACTGTCACCAGCGCCGGCATCGTCTCTCCGCCAAATCCGCCCGCGGGTCCGTGGCGACGCCTCCATGCCAATGCCGGCGTCGCCGACATCCGCACCAACACGCCACCCCCATCCCTCATCTTCGCGGACGGATTCGAATAGCGGCGGGCAAGCCGGATAGCGCGCGCGACACGGACTCTGGCGTGGCGCGCGTCCGGGTAGAACCTCCTGCGCATGCGCATGCCATTCCTTTCAAGACGGACAGATAAATTGAACGCATCGCTCAGCAATATCCGGGTTGCACAAGCCCGCATGGCGGCAATGGCACTGCTGCTCGCGGCGACGGCTGCGCACGCAACGACTTTTACTGTCACGAATTCTGCAGACAACGGACCAGGTTCGCTGCGCCAGGCGATACTCGGTGCCAACGCCATGCAAGTCACCGGCGGTACGGCATGTGCAGCGCATACGATCCAATTCGCGATTCCCGGCACTGGCCCGCACACGATCCAGCCGCTGTCGGCGTTGCCGCCCTTGCAGATCGCCATCACGCTGGATGGTTACTCCCAGCCGGGAGCGAGCCCCAACACGCTCTTTCAAGGCCAGAACGCAGTGTTGGCGATCGAGCTCGATGGCACCTTCGCGGGTATGAGCAACGCGATCGTCATTGCGCCTCGCGATGCATCGATCTGCGGGGGCAGTTCTTCCAACATAAAGGGTCTGGCGATAAATCGCTTCGCCGGCGCGGCGATTTTCGCCGAGGGCGGTTACTGCCCGCTGACCGGCGGCTGTGGAAGTGCCTTGGTGGCAATCTCAGGAAACTTCATCGGCACTGACATCAGCGGCATGCTGGCGCGCGGTAACCGCATGGGTCTGGTGTTCGGGCAAAACACGTTTCGCAACATCGTCGGCGAACCGGTTCCCGGCTTCGGCGGTTCAAACTTCGTGTCGCCCGCGAGCCGCAATGTGATTTCCGGCAACGCACTCGATGGGATCTACATGGGTATCTCGAACCCTTTGGCCACGGCGTCGTCGGATCATCAAATCCGCAACAACTACATCGGAGTGAACGCCACCGGTATGGCGGCGCTGCCCAATGGCCGCAACGGCGTATTTGCCGATATCGCGAGTGGCGCGATTCAAATCTGGGAAAACCTGATTTCGGGCCACCCCGGCGACGGGGTGACCATTGCCTCGAGCGTCGTTTCCAGCCGCGTGCAAGCCAACGGCATCGGCATTGGCCTTGATCAGACGGCGATTGGCAACCTTGGCAACGGCGTACGCGTCACAGGCACAAGTCGCGCCACGGTTGGCGGCCACTATCCCTTTGACACTTCCTTGCAAGCCAGCATCGCCAATAATGGAGGCGCCGGTGTGTTGATCGAAGGCACTGGACTGGTCGATGCAGGGGGCGATATTGCCAACAATGTGGGGCTTGCGATCGACCTGGCACCCGTTGGCGTCAATCCCAACGACGACCAGGACGGCGATACCGGCCCGAACCAATTGCTCAACTATCCAGTGATTTCCTCAGCCCTGTTCGACCCGAACACGGGCGGCGGCACGATCAACGGCACGCTCAATTCCAACCCCAACAGCACGGTCGAGATATTTCTGTATCTCAACGACGCTTGCGCTGCCTCCGGCTTCGGCGGTGGACAACGATTCCTCACTGGCAGCTTTACATCGGTCACGACCGATGCGCAGGGCAACGCCAGCTTCAGCAGGCAGGTGCAGAATTTACCGCCGGGTAAATTTCTGACGGCCTTGTCGCGTCGTTTCACGACCAATCTGAATCCTCAGGCGTTGATCGTCTCGGAATTCTCGCGATGCACACCCATCAACAGCGAGAGGATTTTTTTGAACGGGTTCGAACCGTAATGGAATTGGCAGGACTTTCGGAACGTTGTAATTCACGCCGCAGACGGCTGGCAGCATCGTGGTGCTGCCCGGATCTGGCACGAACTCACACTGCATCCGGAGCCTTTGTTTCGAACGCTCGGACGGTTGCGTACGCAGCGAGAGCACCGGCAACTTGTGCAGCGATGAAGGCCGCCACATCTTCTGGCCGGATGCCGGCGAAGGTTTGCGTCAGTGCGCGCGCGATCGTTACCGCGGGATTGGCGAACGAAGTGCTGGCAGTGAACCAGTACGCCGCGAAGATGTAGCTCGCCACCAACGCAGGCACGGCGCGCGGCCGGTGCCGCACGCCGAGCAGGATGGTGAGCAGCAATCCGAACGTCGCCACCGCTTCGCTCAACCATTGCGCCGCGCCCGTGCGCACATGCGTTCCCGGTTGCACGAGCGGCAGCTCGAACATCGCATGCGCGAGCAGCACACCGAGAATTGCCGCCACCACTTGCACGCTCACATAGGCCAACGCGTCGGCAGCGCGCAACTCGCCGCGCAGCCGCATGGCCAGCGTGACCGCGGGATTGAAGTGCGCGCCTGAGATCGGCCCGAACAGCACAATGAGCACATACAGCATGCCGGCTGTGGCGCCGGCGTTGGCGAGCAGCGCGATGCCGTCGTTGCCGCCAGACAGTGCGACGCCCATGATGCCCGAGCCCACCACGGTCGCGAGCAGCAGCGCCGTTCCGAGGAATTCAGCGAGAAGTCGCTGGGGCAACGAATTCACAGCGAGCCGATCAGCGCTTTGACACGCGCAGCAATGTCGTCGCGCACGGCGCGATAGGCTTCTTCGTCGAGCGATTTCGGATCGGGCAGCTGCCAGTCTTCCCGGCGTTGCGCAGGCACCCATGGGCAGCTGTCGCCGCAGCCCATGGTGATGACCGCATCGAACGCCAATCCTTCGATCTCGTCGAGCGACTTCGAGCGATGCGCGGTGAGGTCGTAGCCGAGCTCCGCCATGCTGCGGATCGCCTTGGGATTGATGACCCCGGAAGGCTTCGAGCCGGCGCTGTACGCCTCGATCCCGGTACCGCCCTCAATGCGCGCAAACGCCTCCGCCATCTGACTGCGGTTGGAATTCTCGACGCACACAAACAGCACGCGTTTCATGGTCGCTCCACTTTTCTGGCCACGCGCGGCGGGCGAGGGCGCGGCTTGCAAATGGACGCGGGTGCGCAGACCGCCACGCCCGCGCAACAATTTTCGGTGAGGTACGCGAGCAACGCGTTCATCTGCCCGTAGTGGGCGCGCACGCGGATGAGGCGGCCTTCACGTTGATCGGCCACCAGCTTCGCTGCACGCAAAATGTTGAGATGCGCGGTGAGCGTCGCGGGAGGTAGCCGCAGGCGCTCGCGCAGTTCACCCACGGTCATTCCGTCGGGACCGGCCTGCACGAGCTGGCGGAACGCCGCGAGTCGCGGTTCGTGGCTGAGCGCGGTCAGCGCCAGCAACGCGGTGCTGGTTTTCATACTTCTACTATTCCGGAATCATGGAAGCATTGCAAGCGCGCTCCGCGTTGCTCGGCAATGTGTAAG
The DNA here is from genome assembly GCA_046596095.1 of Ahniellaceae bacterium. Classification (GTDB taxonomy): domain Bacteria; phylum Pseudomonadota; class Gammaproteobacteria; order Xanthomonadales; family Ahniellaceae; genus JBBQNY01. The sequence continues at coordinate 3,574 of JBKJND010000198.1, forward strand.
GTCGACGCGTTAACTTGTGTTCTATATGAAAGCGCAGCTTGCTCCGCTGGCTTGCGACGTGCTGGGGAATCGGGGTTCAGGCCGACGGGAAGTCGATCTCCACCCGGTTGCGGCCCGCGTGTTTGGCGCGGTAGAGCAGATCGCTGGTGGCGGTTGCTTCCTGCGCGCGTCTGGCTTCCTCGATCGCGGCGGAAGCGCGGCAGGAACGCCGCGTCGTCGACGCCGAGCCAGCAGCGCGCGCGTAACGCCTTGAATCGCGACAGATCGGCGATGAGTGTCGGCAACGCGCGATCGAACAGGCGCGTTGCCTCGCCGGGATCCGTCTTGCGCAGCGCGTGGGCGCGCTCGGCCGGGGCCGATGCCACGCAACGTAGCGCAGGTGCGAGCGCGAAGACGAGGGCGGCAGTGATCGATGCCATCATCGCCTTGTTGCGCATGCGTGCCACTCCTCGCGACGATCCCCGGCGACATGCTAAGCCTGCGCGGCGAATTCGAGCGCAAGACCCGGAGTGCCGGGCGCACGCGCTGCACCCAGAATCGCCTTAACGTCCCGACTCTTCCGGAGTGGCACATGCCATCCAGCAAAGCGAACCACCCGACGGCCGACACCGTGATGCGCGATCCGCGCTGGACGTCGATCGTCGCGCGCGAGCCCGCTGCGGACGGCACGTTTTTCTATTCGGTGCGGACCACCGGCGTGTACTGCCGGCCGTCGTGCGCCGCACGCATGCCGAGACCCGAGAACGTCGCGTTCCACGCGAGCTGCGAAGACGCCGAGCGCGCGGGTTTTCGTGCGTGCCTCAGATGTAAACCTGATCGCCCGAGTCTGGCCGAAGCACACGCAGTCACAATCGCCGCCGCGTGCCGTCTCATCGAAAACTCGGAGCAGGCACCGAATCTTGCAACGCTTGCGGCGCACGCAGGCTTGAGCGCGCATCACTTCCATCGCGTTTTCAAGGCGGTCACCGGCGTCACGCCCAAGGCGTATGCCAACGCACAGCGTGCGCTGCGTGTGCGCACGCAGTTGACGAGCGCGCGCTCAGTGACCGACGCGATGTACGGCGCGGGATACAACTCAAGTGGAACGTTCTACGCGCAGTCGGACGAGGCGCTGGGCA
>JBKJND010000405.1:0-2589 GCA_046596095.1 Ahniellaceae bacterium
GTAACTGCTGCGAAGCTCCTTGACCTGATCGCCGTGGAGTCCTGCGTGCTCCCGGCGCGCGATCCACCAGCCACTGGCGGCGGCAAGTGGCAGCAACAACCAGAACAGGGCCAGATCGAAGGTCATGCGCGGGGAGCCGGAAACGTGACGCACACGTTTAGCCGAGCAAGCTCGGCTCTACAAGAGCCGGCGAAATCCAGGGGCCACATGCGATGTTGCCGGGCGAGTGACATCGCACTTTTTGAAAGGCAATCGACTCTTACGCGGTTACGGCGTGGCGATTGACGCGGTCGCGCAGTTCCTTGCCGGGTTTGAAATGCGGGACGTGTTTGCCGGGCAGTGAGACGGACGCGCCGGTTTTCGGATTGCGGCCGATCCGGGCTGGTCTGAAGTGCAGCGAAAAACTGCCGAAACCACGAATCTCAATGCGTTCGCCACCCGCGAGCGCACCGCTAACGAGTTCAACGACTTCCTTGACCGCCATCTCGACGTCGCCAAACGCGAGATGCGTCTGGCGCAGTGCAAGGGCCTGGATCAGATCCGACTTGGTCATGAGACTTGCGCGCAATGGCTTCGAATGGACGCGATCAACGAACGACGGGCAGGAGGGGGAACTCCGGCCCGTGGTTCGCGAGCCGCGTTACTCGGAGCGATTGTCGAGCTGTTCCTTGAGCAACGCACCGAGCTTGGTGGTGCCGCCGGTCGACGCCTGGTTGTAATCCTGCAGAACCTCGGCCACATCGGCCTCGTCCTTGGCGCGAATCGACAACTGCAGGCTACGACCTTTGCGATCCATGCCGGTGAACTTGGCTTCAACCGTATCGCCGACTTTCAGGTGCTGCGTCGCGTCGTCGACACGCTCCTTGGCGATGTCCGCGGCGCGCAGGTAACCCTCTACGCCTTCGCTGACATCGATGGTCGCGCCCTTGGCGTCGACTTCGCGCACGACGCCGGTGAGGATAGTGCCGCGTGGATTGGCAGCCATGAACTGGCCGAACGGATCCTGCTCCATCTGCTTGACGCCAAGCGAAATGCGCTCGCGCTCCGGATCGACCGCCAACACCACGGCTTCCAGATCGTCGCCTTTCTTGAAGTTGCGCACGAGATCTTCGCCGGTGCCCTGCCAGGAGATGTCGGACAGGTGCACGAGGCCGTCGATACCGCCATCGAGCCCGATAAAGATGCCGAAGTCGGTGATCGACTTGATCTGACCCGACACCTTGTCGCCCTTCTTGTGGATCGCGGCGAACGCTTCCCACGGATTCGAGCGGGTCTGCTTGATGCCGAGCGAAATACGGCGACGCTCTTCATCCACGTCGAGCACCATGACTTCAACGTCGTCGCCGACCTGGACCACCTTGGTCGGATTGACGTTCTTGTTGGTCCAGTCCATTTCCGAGACGTGCACGAGGCCTTCGACGCCCGGCTCGATTTCGACGAAGCAGCCGTAATCGGTGACGTTGGAGACCTTGCCCGCGACGCGCGTACCCGTCGGGTAGCGGCGCGCGATGTTGACCCAGGGATCTTCGCCAAGCTGCTTGAGGCCCAGCGAGACGCGGTTACGCTCGCGGTCGAAACGCAGCACGCGCACGTCGAGCTCGTCGCCCACATTGACCACTTCGGACGGATGCCGAACGCGCTTCCACGCCATGTCGGTGATGTGCAGCAGACCATCGATACCGCCAAGATCCACGAATGCGCCGTAATCGGTCAGGTTCTTGACCACGCCCTTGATGACCGAATTCTCGGTCAGGCGATCGAGCAGCTTCTCGCGCTCTTCGCTGAACTCGCTCTCGACCACCGCGCGCCGTGAAACCACCACGTTGTTGCGCTTGCGATCGAGCTTGAGAATCTTGAACTCGAGTTCCTTGCCCTCGAGGTACACCGGATCGCGCACCGGACGCACATCCACCAGGGAACCGGGCAGGAAAGCGCGTACGTCGTGGATGTCGACGGTAAAACCACCCTTGACCTTGCCGGAGATGCGGCCGGTGATGGTCGACTGCTTCTCGAATGCCTCCTCGAGGTCATCCCACACCATGGAGCGCAGCGCTTTCTCACGCGACAGCACGGTCTCGCCGAACCCGTTCTCGAGAGAATCGAGCGCCACTTTGATCTGGTCGCCGACCTTGATCGGCAACTCGCCGGCTTCATTTCGGAACTGCTCGATGGGCACAATGCCTTCGGACTTGAGTCCGGCATTGATCACGACGACGTCGGAGCGGATTTCGACGATGGTGCCAAGCACGATGGCGCCCGGCTTCAATTTGGAAATCGATTCGCTCTGTTCGAACAGTTCAGCAAAACTTTCGGTCATAAATAATCCTGGTTGATCGATCGAATGGCGCAGGTCTGCTGCAGCCACTCACCCGTTGTTGCCGCAGAATGCGGCGTTGCGAACCTGCTTGCGCAGGACTGGTTAAAACTTCACGGTGGGTTACGCGCTTGCGGCGCCAACCCACGCTACGGAGCCGATCATTCAGCGAGCGGATGCGTGAAACCGCGCGGCCGCCAGTGCCAAAACTTGCGCTACTACATCCGCCACCGGAATGCCGGTGCTGTCGAGCAGCACAGCATCGGCTGCGGGCT
>JBKJND010000432.1:0-2932 GCA_046596095.1 Ahniellaceae bacterium
GTCGAAGAAGGTTCGGAAACCCTGCGCACGGTTCGGGGCCTGCAGTCCGCGATCGGTTTCGCTGGCGCGGTATTCGCGCTCGACCAGTTCGCGTTGCGCCTGGGCAAGCCAGGATGCCGGGGGCGTGTCGACGGGCGCTGCCTGCGCCGACGCTGCTGCCAAGAACAGGACCCACCAGACCACCCCACCGCGCGCAGCATTCATTACAGGCATCTCCGCCGTGATTCGTGACTCCTATGCGTACGAGTATTTTCCTCGGGGATTACAAAGATTGAGCCGGTGCAGCGGTTGCTCACCGCGACGCGGGCCGCGTGCCCTCAATATGGTCTTGTTGACTAACCTGTGGATCGACCGGCAACCACGCGAATGCCTTCTACTTCGGCGTCGAATCGTTGAGTCTCGCTGTCGAAAGAAGCAAGTTCGCGCTGCTAGCGAGCGCGATCATCCTAAAAATAAAAGTTGTAACCGCAGAGGCCGCTTCTGAGACATTTGACGGGCTGTAAAAGTGCCAGAAACTGGCACGTCTGAAAGGTCGTAAAAAACACAAGTCGTAACAAAGTTGCCGGTGCCTGAGGGTGGTGGTCACGGTTGCGGCCGGTCATGAAAATCGTGTTGTTGCTGAGTGTGGACACGAGGATGTCCTCGGAGATTGCAAACCGCAGGACAGTTCACCAGTCTCGCAAGGCAAACCGGCACATTCGTCAGCAAAGTTGCCCGCATCCGGCGAGGTCCTGACCTGCTCAGTCCGGTCAATTTGGGACTTTCACCCGTCGCTTTCCGACAGCACCGCAAATTTGACACCTTGCGCGCCGCGGGCCGCGGCCCGACTATCGTGCTTCGATTGGGGATTGATTGCATGAACATCACGCGAAGCTTCACCATCGCATGCGCAGTTCTGATGCTTTCTGCTTGCGCGAGTCGCGGCGGCAGCATTGATGCGCAGACCGCAGCGTGGTGGTCGACGACCGGGGCGCTTTCTGGCGATGATATGGAGGGACGCGATACGGGGTCGCGTGGCTATGCCCGCGCCGCCGCCTATACCGCCGATCGCTTCCAGCGGGCGGGCCTTCGCCCTGCCGGCGATGGCAGAACTTATTTTCAGCGCATCAACTTCGACGAAATAGAAGTCACGAGCGAAGGCACGTCGTTTTCGGTGAACTTTGCAGCCGGCGGCGCGCGGCAGTTGCGATTTCTGCGCGAGATCTCAGTGACGCCCACGTGGGGAATGGTTGAGGGCATCGATGCGCCGCTTGTATTTCGGGGCATGTGCGCACCGTCGGATATGACGGGCGTGCGCGGCGCAGTAGTGGTGTGCTTCGGCACGCGGCGGACTGGGCAGACGTTGATTGCAGCGCAATTGGAAGCGGCGACCGCTTCCGGCGCTGTTGCGATGGTGCGTGTGGACGATATCGGTTTCACGATCGAGCCGCCGCGTTGGCCGCTGGCCTATGCGCGGAATGTGGTGTTCGCGGATGCTTCGCCGCGGCCTCAATCCATTCCTTCGCTACGGCTGGAAGCGTCGACGTTTACGGAGATCGCGAAGGCAAGCGGGCAGGATGGGGCCGACATTCTTGCGCGTGGCGCACGGCGCGAGCCGATAGCGCCGTTCGACTTCCCTGCTCGTTTCCAAGCGCGTATCGCTACGCGGCAGCGGAGTTCTACGTCGGACAATGTTCTCGCGGTGCTGCCGGGCACGGACCCTGCGCTCGCAGACGAGCCGATTTTGCTGATCGCGCACCTCGACGGCTACGGCTTCGGTACACCAGTGAATGGCGACAACCTCTACAACGGCGCTCTGGATGATGCGGCTTATGTGTCGACGTTGATTACGTTTGCCGATGCGCGTGCCAGGCGCGGCTTTCGCCGGCCGGTGATCTTCGCGGCGGTGACGGCAGAGGAAAAGGGCATGTTGGGCTCGCGCTGGCTCGCGGCGCATCCCACCTCTGCTGCGCCGACGCCAGTGGCGGTGTTGAATCTTGACCAGTTGCGTCCACTTTATCCGCTGAGGATTCTGACGACGCTGGCGCTGGAAGATTCAACACTCGGGCAGACAGTGCGAGATGTAGCGGGGCCGATGGGAATTAAGGTGCGCGCCGATCTCGAGCCGGAGCGGAATCTGCTGCGACGGAGCGATCATTGGCCATTCATGCAAATCGGCGTGCCGGCGGTGAGCTTTCTGTTTGGCTTCGATGCGGCGGAAGCGGAAGCGGCGGCGGCGTATCGCGACTGGTATGAAAATCGCTACCACGCGCCGCAAGACGATATGTCGACGCCGATCGATTTCCAGGCGCAGGCGGACTTTCACCGGTTCTTTTTTGCGCTGGCTGAAGCTGTTGCGAATGCGGATGCGCGGCCGGTGTGGACTGCGGATAGTCCGCATCGTCCCGGTGCGAACTAGATAGGCGCCGCGTCGACGCACAGGTCGGATGGGTGACCGCCCATTTTTCGTCGGCGAGCGCGTCGATGCCGTCCCGCAGGACCCGCGACCCCTCGGGCCAAAGCGGTACCTCCCGCGAATGGCTCGCTGCGAGCGAGGCGCCCGAAGAAGAAACAGCCAACAGGAAGACGGCTATCAGTCTGGGAAGTCGGAAGACAGGCATTTGCGTCGTTTCCCGTGGCGCGCCGGGCGGCAACTGCATTCGCCCGCGAGCTTATGCTGGCCCTGTCGCGTAAACAATCCATCGCGTCGATCGAATGTCCGCTTCGGGCCATTCACCGCCCGCTGGTCTGCAGTGCACTGGCGAGCGCACCAGGAGTCGTGTGAGCAGCTGCGCAATTGGTCGCAAACCCGGCCAAAAACACACCTTCTCCGTGTCTCTTACGGTCGCGATTTTGTAGCAAACGCGAAGACAGCAGCATCTTGCGCGCTCGAGAGTGACAGACACATGTAGTACAATGGCCGTATGAAGGCGATCAGCAAGCGCGAATTGAA
>JBKJND010000435.1:0-3437 GCA_046596095.1 Ahniellaceae bacterium
CTGCTCGCGCTCGACAACGAAATTGTCGACGACCTGATCGACATGATGGGCGATGATTTCGCCGACCTCGTGCGCATCTATCTGCACGATGCGCCGGTGCACGTCGCGGAATTGCAGGCGGCGGCCCAGCGCAACGATCTGCCCGGATTGATCAGCCCCGCGCATATCCTCAAATCCTCGAGCGCCAACCTCGGCGCTTTGGCCCTGGCGGAGCACGCACGAGGAATCGAGGCCGGCGCCCGGCAAGGTCAGCTGCCGAAATCGCCAATGGATATGGCCGAACAACTGGAGCGAGCCTATTTGGAGGCCAGCTCCGAATTGACCCGGCTGTTGACGCTGCGCGGAGATTGAGAAGGGCGCTATTGGTTGAGTTTGCTCTGCAAATACAACGGCTCGCCAAGCTTCGCCATCAATTCCAGCTGCGTTTCCAGCCAGTCGATATGCTCTTCTTCTGACTCGAGAATCTTCTCGAGCAATTCGCGTGAGGTGTAATCCTGCGCCTGCTCGCAATGCGCGATGCCGGCACGCAGATCCGGCACTGCCATACGTTCCAGCGACAAGTCGCACTCGAACGCCTCGCGCACGCCTTCGCCGATTTGGAGTCTGCCGAGATTCTGAAGGTTCGGCAGTCCGTCAAGAAACAGGATGCGTTCGATCAACTGGTCCGCGTGCTTCATCTCGTCGATCGATTCCTTGTACTCGTGCTCGCCGAGCCCAAGAAACCCCCAATGCCGGAACATGCGCGCGTGCAGAAAATACTGATTGATCGCGATCAACTCGTTGTAGAGCGCCTTGTTCAAGTGACCGATGACGCCGACGTCGCCTTGCATGGTGGATCTCGCAGTTTGTGCCGACCGCGAGTGTAGGCAATCGGGCAAAGTCGTGAGGGAACGCTAATCGCTCGCATTCCGCGCCTGCTCCTGCAGAGCGATGTCATGGGACGCTGATTTTGCGTGGGGCCAGCGTCGAACAGCAGCCGGACATCATGCGGTGCCACAAAGACCGCCAGGGCGGGGCCCCGCCTAGGCCGCGCTGGCAATCCGCAAATGAAAAGCGCGCGCGCGCGGGGGCATCTGTTGCAGGGCGAGCTGTTCGTCCAGGATCGACTGCGCCTGATCGGTGCAGGAACCGCACTGCGTCGCGCAACCGGTCGCCATGCGCAGCGATGTCAGATCCGACGCGCCGCGTTGCGCGGCCTCGCGGATCTGGCGCTCGGTCACTCCAGTGCAGATGCATACGTACATGCAGCGCATTCAAATGCAAATGCGAATGATTGTCAACAACAGCTCAGATGGCAGCGACCAATGCATTCGGCAGCGCGTCGGGCAGCGGCGCGCCCCAGCACGGTTCGGTCAGGCGCAGCGCGGTCGCGCGCTCGGCCTTTGGCAAAAGTTGCCGCAAGGCACGCAAGTACACCTCGCGCTTGAACGCGACCACGTTGTCCACGGGATACCAGAAGTCGACCCAGCGCCACGAGTCGAATTCGGGGTGGTCGCAGGCATCGAGGCGCACGCGATCTTCGTTACCGGTCAGACGCAGCAGGAACCAGACCTGCTTTTGCCCGAGGCACACCGGCTTTTCGCGGCGCCGCAAATAGCGATGCGGCAATCGATAGCGCAGCCAGCCCGCAGTCGCGCCGAGCACTTCGACGTCGTCTGACGCGAGACCCGTTTCTTCCTCCAGCTCGCGATACATCGCCTCGAGCGGCGTTTCATCAGTGCGCATGCCGCCCTGCGGAAACTGCCAGCCGTCGCGCGCGATGCGCCGCGCCCAGAACAGCCGCCCGTCGGCGTGCATCAGCGCAATGCCGACGTTTGGTCGATAACCGTCCGGATCGATCATCCGACGGGACCCCTTCAATCAGATGTGCCGAGTCTCCCACATCGCCGTTCAGGCTCACAACAGGTATGTGTCGGGACTTCGGTCAAGTTCGAAACTGTCGAAGCGCAAAACGGCCACGCGACTGTTCGGGCACCTGGAGCAGGAACATTCCTTGACACACCGCGCCGCGACCGGAAGAATCGCCGACCCTCTCACGCGTTCGCGCACAGAGTTCCCGCACGCTGCGCGTGCGATGCATCCTCGTGGCTATGTAGCTCAGCCGGTTAGAGCACAGCACTCATAATGCTGGGGTCGGTGGTTCGAGTCCACCCATAGCCACCATCTTCTGCGGATTCGCGACAAGATCCCAAGCGCCACCCACTGCATCAGCTTGGACCGGAGCAACGCATCCCACGCGGTGAATTTTTCCCCCATGCTCAGGCTTCGCCTGCGTCCGCACCCGGCTGCGCTTGACGGATTGCTTGCGATACGCCGGCATCCGCACAACGCGTCCGGCTTTCGCGTGGTGTGAGACAGCTTTGACGAAGTCTTGATGGCTTCATTCGCTCGGACACGCCCATGCTTGCAATTGCCCCTGCCCGCCCGGTGGCGCTACCGCGTCAGGAGTTGCGCGCCGATGGCCGCGCGCTGGCGCTGCGGTTAAAGGAAAAGTATCGCGACCGCATCACCGGCGCGCTCGTGTTGCCCGCGCGTGCGGGACGTTACGCGGATCTGCCGTCCGGCCTGCCGGATTCAATCGTGCAAGCGCTGCGTGCACGCGGGATCCACCAACTCTATTCGCATCAACTGGAAGCGTGGCAGGCCACACAACGCGGTGAACACGTGGTGGTGGTAACTCCGACCGCGTCGGGCAAGACGCTCTGCTACACACTACCGGTGCTTGCGGCGGCGATCACGCACCAGTCGAAGGCTTTGTACCTGTTTCCGACCAAGGCGCTGGCGCAGGATCAGGTGGCGGAATTGCTCGAGATCAATCGCGCCGGCAATCTTGGCCTGCGCGCCTCGACGTTCGATGGCGACACGCCCGGCGACGCGCGCCAGGCGGTACGCCTGCACGGCGACATAGTGGTCTCGAACCCCGACATGTTGCACACCGCGATCCTGCCGCACCACACCAAGTGGGCGCAGTTTTTCGAGAACCTGCGCTACGTCGTGATCGATGAGATCCATACGTATCGCGGCGTGTTCGGCTCGCACGTGGCGAATGTGCTGCGGCGGCTCAAGCGCGTGTGCGCGTTCTATGGCGTGCGGCCGCAGTTCATTCTGTGCTCGGCGACCATCGGCAATCCGCACGCACACGCGCAAGCGCTGCTGGAGGATCGCGTCACTGCCATTACCGAGTCCGGCGCGCCGTGCGGCGAGAAGCACGTGCTGCTGTGGAATCCGCCGATGGTCAACCGCGATCTCGGTCTGCGCGCGTCCGCGCGCTCGCAATCCACACGCATTGCGCGTTCGGCGATTCACGCGGGCCTCAAGACCCTCGTGTTCGCGCAGTCGCGGATCATGGTTGAGGTCATCACCAAGTATCTGAAGGACGTGTTCGATCACGATCCGCCCAAGCTGCCGCGCATTCGTGCCTATCGCGGTGGTTACCT
>JBKJND010000458.1:0-5575 GCA_046596095.1 Ahniellaceae bacterium
AGATTTGCGGCGTGCGTTCTCCGGCATCGTCGCCGGCAACGTCAAGGAAGACGGCATGCGCGCAATCGAACAACACGGCCCGTTCCGAATCGACGGCGAACCCGAGATCATGCGTGCCCTCGATGCCCTCCTGCGCGCGTTCGTGGCGCAGAAGCGGATGAAGATGTCGGGCGAGTATCGGCCGTGTTACGAGGTGGTGGCGTAGGGGCGGGCGTCATCGTTCCACCCCCCATGTTGCCGGGGGCAGCGCGCTCGTCGGCCTCCATTCCCCGGTCGTCGGGTGACTCCGCCCCGCTTCCAGGCGCTGGCGTATCCTCCGCCTCGTGCTAATTCGGGAGCGGGCATGAGCAGATTTCATCCACGTCGTGCGGGGGCGGGATTCACCGTCATCGAACTTATGGTCGTGCTCGCGGTCGCGGCGATCCTGGCGGCCCTGGCCCTGCCCAGCTTCAATGCCGCCATCGAACGCAATCGCATCATCGCGCAGACCAACGATTTCATCGCCGCCACCATGCTGGCACGCACCGAAGCGATTCGTCGCAACGGCGCGGCCGGGGTCTGCGCAAGCAACAACAATTCCACCCCTGCCACCGCGACTTGCGCTGGTACCTGGTCCAACGGCTGGATTGTGTGGGTTGATGCGGATAGCGACGGCGTTGCCGACGCGGGCGAGGCCCTGCGCACTGGGAACTTCAGCGCGAGCGATACGGTGTCGGAAGCCACCTCGGTCGTCGCCGTCGTGTTCAACCAGCGCGGGCGCCGCGCGACGCCAGCGACCGGACTGGTAGAGCTCACGTTGGAGCCGACCGCCTGTAAGGCCGGCACGGTCGATGTCGCGCGCACCGTCAGGGTCAACACCAGTGGCTCCGCGTCCGTCGCTCGGCCCAACCCCAACTGCACCTGAGGACCGCCGATGAAACCTCGTTCGCAGCGTCGCTCCCGCATGGTGCGCACCCAAGCAGGTCTCAACCTCATTGAAGTGATGGTGGCGGTGGTCGTGCTCTCGATCGGCTTGCTCGGCATGGGCACGTTGATGGGGATGTCGGTGCGTAACACGCAGAGCGCCAACTTCCGAACCCAGGCCACCAATCTGGCCTACGACTATATCGATCTGGTGCGCGCCAATATCAGCAATATGGGTCGCTACAGCGTCGCCTGGACGGTGCCGGCAACGGCCTGCGTCGCGGCGGAGGTTCCCACTGTGCACACCACATGCGGGAACACGCACGCCTGCGATCTCGCGCGATGGGGGCGCGAACTCTGTCACACCCTGCCCAATGGCCGTGGTCGCGCGAACATCGTGCGAGGCGCCGGGCGCGATGTCGATATTAGGGTAGACATCTGCTGGTCAGACGATCGCAGCGTCGCCGGCGCGGCCGCCAGTGCGGATTGCGACAACGCCAGCGAAACCCTTTTTAGCGTCACCAGCGGACTCTGACCCATGACCCGGATCGTCCGATTTGTCCCCGCCGCCTCGGCCTCTCAGCGTGGTCTTTCGCTGATAGAGTTGATGGTGGCGCTGGTGCTGTCGCTCCTCCTCATGCTCGGGCTGGTCGAGATTTTCGGCAGCACGAGGGCCGCCTTCGGCGCCAGTTCGGGGCTGGCACGCACTCAGGAGAACAGTCGCTTCGCGCTGGATTTCCTGCGACGCGATACGCGCATGGCCGGGCATCTGGGTTGCCTCAACGAATTCGGGCATATCGCGATACCCGAGCAGCGGTTCTACAACCATCTCATCGTCGCAGGCGCCGCTTTCACCACCGCCACCTCGCCATTGCGCATCGACGCACCGATTCAGGTGTACGAATTCACCGGCAGCACGCCCGGCACGACCTACACGATTGCCGCGCCTGCGGTCGCGACCGATGGCAGCGGCTGGACCCCGGCATTGCCGACAGGGGCGACGCAGCTCAACGTAATCAAAGCGGGGACCGGCGGCATCGTTCCCGGCAGCGACGTACTTGTGGTGCGCTATTTCGATGAAGCGCCGCTGACGCTGAGTGCGGGTGCGACCAGCACAACCACCTGGCCCCTGGGACAGGGCGGAGTGAACGGGGCGACGGGCACGGTGTACACGGGTCCCAACACGGCCAATGTGGTGGCGAACGCACTCTACGGTGTGACCAATTGTAAGTCGGCCTCCTTGTTCCAAGTTACCAGCATCAATTTGGCGGCCGGTACCGTCAGCAGCAACGCCGGACAAAACCAAGCCAACCCCACAGGCAGTACCGTCTTCTGGGATGCCAAGGAAGTCTTTGGAATCGGCTCGATGATGTTTCGCTACCGCGCTGTCGCCTATTACGTTGGCTTGGGCGCTAACGGGGGGCCATCGCTGTTCCGTCTTGCGCTGCGGGAGTCTCCGATCACTGCCCCCGCCGACGGGGTGCGTTTTAGCCCCACTCCTGAGGAAGTCGTGGAAGGCGTGGAGTTGATGCAAATTCTGTTAGCCACGGCGGCGGTTCCTACTGCCACGGGCCGCGTCGATGACGTGACGGGCTACCAGTCCGTCACGACCCTGCTCACGGGAGCCGCCGACGAGGCGGCGCGCGTGACGGCCTTGCGTCGCGTCGCCAGCATTCGAGTGTCGCTGCTGTTGCGCAGCCCGGATCCCGGCGCTGGCGTCAATCCAGTTTCGCCGACGAAGGTGGTTGGCGATGTCACCGTCACGCCGCCCCTCGACCAACGTATCCGTCACGTTTATGACTCCATGATTTTGTTGCGCAATCGTCAGCGCGCCTGAGGTGAACCATGTCGCTTCGCTCTAACACCCTTCGATCGCTTCGCATCCGCCGTAGCCCGCGTGCTCCGGCGCGCCAGCGCGGCGCGGCCCTGTTCGTGGCCCTGATGATCCTGGTCCTGATGACCTTGCTGGCCTTGTCGGCCTCGCAAGTCACTGGATTGCAGGAACGCATGACTGGCATCTATCGCGCTGACAATCTCGCCTTCCAGGCGGCTGAAGAACGGCTGCGGCGGGAGGAGCGCGACGCGCTTAATAATCCCCTCTCCTGCGACAACGCGCCGAAGGCAAGCGTCTCGTCGGGCTGGATCAGCGGATCCACCGCGACGCCGGCCAGTTCCGTGGAAAACCTCAACAACGCGCGGAGCGCCTACGCGCGAGGCGTCGATCTGCGTGGCAGCGCGCGCTCCGGCGTGGCCAGCGGCCCCGGCAGCCCCAACTGCCTGGTCTACCGTTTCAGTACCTATGCCTTCGACACTGACGTCGCTGCGGATCGCACCTCCCGCGCCATCGTCCAGTCCACCTACACGCCCTGACGGAGACGGACCATGTCCGTTTCCCATTCGTTGTTCCCCGTTCTCCGTCCCAATGCTTTCTGCGCCGCTGAAGCGGCCGCTGCCCCCGTCGTCACAAGGTCCGCTATGAACGCTCCCCCACGCCTTCGATTGCTTGCGTCACTCACCCTGGTCACGGCCTTTGCAGGTGTCTCGGCGCCCGCGCGAGCTGAACTACCGGTGGCGCAGACGCCTTTGTACCTGGCGGCGGGCGTCGATCCAGCCTTTATCATGGCGGTGGATGATTCGGGCTCGATGGATGGCGAAGGCTCCTACATAACGAACGATGGGGCTCTCTGGTGGCATACGGGCAACGACTCGTTCATTGGCCTCGACCGCACCGACACCGCGTCGACCGGAACGTTGAATTTCAACCAGGCCGGGGCGGCGAACGCCACTTGGAAGAAATACGTCTACCTGTTCCCCAACGGTCAAGCCGCCAATCCCACCGACCTGCGCGTATACAACGATGGCGGCTTCGACCAAGACGCCCATTTCGCCATTCCGCCCACGACCGACTTCGCGTTCACACGTTCGTCCGACTTCAACGCAGCCTATTTCGATCCGGCGACGACCTACGCGCCGTGGAGTAATCAGAACGGCACCGCGCGCGAGTCCTACAATACGACCGCAGAGTTCCAGGCGGTGCCGTTCGACCCGGGCCGGGGCGCGAACACGGCGAACCTGACCGCGAATTTCGCGCTGTCCGGCGCCAACCAGACCTTCCGTATGTACCAGGGGATGGTCATCCCTGCGGGCTCTCGCTATTACGTACTGGCGCGTAATGAGGAAGCTAACTGCCCCGACGCGACATTCGGCACCCTCCAAACTTGGAACACCGCGCCAACCGGTGGGTTGACCATCCAGGACGGTGCTGCTGGACCGGACAACGAAGAAGCCTGCGACGTTGGCTTCGATTACTTCCCCGCGACCTTCTATCTGAAGGCCACGACCGCCCTGCCGGCGGGCTATGGCTACACCGGCGTCCCGATCGCCGGTGCCATCGGGCCGGGCGGAGAAGCCCTGTTGGGCTACGAGATCAAGTCCGCCAACTTCACCGCCGGTTTCTACGCCGCCGCAATGACCAACTTCGCCAACTGGTTCGCCTACTACCGCAAGCGGCACCTGGCCACGCGAGCCGGCCTCACCCAATCCTTCGTCGACACCAAGGCCTTGCGCGCGGGGTACTTCGAGATCAACGACCGTAACGACGTCACCATGATGGACATGAATGTCACGGATGACCGGACTGCGCTTTACAACAGTTTTGTCAGCCTCCGTGGCGACGGAGGCACTCCCAACCGGGAGTCGGTCGCCTATATGGGTACCCAGTTCAATCGCACCACCGGTCTGCCCGGCGCTGGGACGACCACCGCAACACCCGCCGGCGCGCCTATCGTGCAGGCCTGTCAGAAGAATTTCGGGATGTTGTTCACCGACGGGTTCTCAAATGCTTCGGCCTTCACAACGCCCCCGGGCAATGTCGATGGCGGCACCAACCCCCACTTCCTGCCCGACGTTTTCCGCGACACCGTCCCGAATACGCTGGCCGATGTCGCGGCCAGCCTGTTTGCCACGCGTTTGCGCACTGATCTGCCCGCGGGCAAGGTATCGATTTCCAACACCTGCGACATCACCGATCCCAGGCAGGATTGCAATCGCGATCTGCACATGAACTTCTTCGGCATCACCCTGGGCTCGCGCGGCAGCGAATACGGCATCAATGCGGCGGCAACTACAAACCCCTACGCCAACATGCCGACGTGGGCGACCACGTTTACCGATCGTCACCCCTCCGCAGTCGACGATATCTGGCATGCCTCGATCAACGGCCGCGGTCGCTTTCTCAATGCGCGCACGCCCGCCGATATCGCCACGGCGATGAAGGAAGTACTGGCGGTGGTGGCGGACAGTTCCCAGCCTGCCGGCGGTACCGCTGCCAGCGGCGCGCGCCGTGACTCGGGCTTCCTGGTCTACGTCCCGAAATATGACTCGGGCGACTGGACCGGCGATGTCGAGGCCTATCAGCTGGCGCCGGGCGGAGCCTTGGTTCAGCCCTATCTCTGGTCGGCCGCCGCACGTCTGCCGGCGCCGACCGATCGCAATATCTTCGTCTCGATGCCTGCGGTGTCCGGCACGGCAAAGGTGTTGAAGACGTTCGTGAAATCCAATCTGGGGACGACGGATGCCGCGGCGGCGGCGACGTTGGGCTTCGGGACCGGCACGGGGCAGACCCCGTTGCCGACGGGCGCAACGATCGACCAGGCGATCGCCTACCTACGCG
>JBKJND010000018.1:0-3191 GCA_046596095.1 Ahniellaceae bacterium
GGTCACCATGCTCATGACGATCACCGGCATGGTCGAGAACCAGGTGTCGGCCAACCTCATGAGCCTTGGCGCGCTCGACTTTGGATTGATCGTCGACGGGGCCGTCATCATCGTCGAGAACTGCCTGCGTCGATTCGGTGAGGCGCAACATCGACTCGGGCGCTTGCTTGATCGCGATGAACGCTTCGAGCTCGCTGCCAGTGCCAGCAGCGAGGTCATCAAGCCGAGTCTGTTCGGCCTTTTCATCATTGCCGCCGTGTATTTGCCCATCTTCGCGCTCACCGGCATCGAGGGAAAGATGTTCCATCCGATGGCGTTCACGGTGGTGATTGCCCTGACTGCCGCGATGGCGTTGTCGTTGACCTTCGTGCCGGCTGCGGTCGCGCAATTTGTGACCGGCAAAGTCGCGGAGAAAGAAACCGGCGTGATGCGTGGATTGAAGCGCGTCTACGCGCCCATGCTGGAAGCGGCGCTTGCCATGCGCATCGCCGTGGTGGCTGGCGCTGCGGTGCTGACCGTGATGGCGGCGATGCTCGCTACGCGCCTCGGCACCGAGTTTATTCCGAACCTCGATGAGGGCGACATCGCGTTGCATGCGCTGCGAATTCCCGGCACCAGCCTCACCCAGGCAGTTGGTATGCAGGAACAGCTGGAGGCGCGGATCAAGCAGTTTCCCGAAGTCGATCTGGTCTTTGGCAAGCTCGGCACCGACAAAGTTGCCAACGACCCGATGCCGCCGTCGGTTGCCGACACTTTCATCATGCTCAAGGATCGTGCGGACTGGCCCGATCCGCGCAAATCGAAAGACGAACTGATTGGCGAACTGGATGCCGCGGTGCGGGCCATTCCGGGCAACAACTACGAGTTCACCCAGCCGGTTCAGATGCGCATGAATGAGCTCATTGCCGGCGTGCGAGCGGAAGTCGCGATCAAGCTTTACGGCGATGACATGGATCAGATGGCGGAAGTCGGCCATCAGATCGAAAGGGTCGCGGGCGGGATTGAAGGGGCCGCTGACGTGAAGATCGAACAGGTGACAGGTCTGCCTCTCATGACGATCACGCCGGATCGAGCTGCGCTCGCGCGTTACGGATTGTCGGTCGGAGACGTGCAGGACACGGTCTCGATTGCGCTCGGCGGCGCGACTGCGGGCCAGGTGTTCGAGGGTGATCGTCGGTTCGACATCGTCGTGCGTTTGCCGGAAGCACAGCGGCAGGATCCGGGTGCGCTCGCATCGTTGCCGATCCCGCTGCCTGCCGGCAACGAGGCCGATGTGGAGGGCATGCCGAAGTCGCCGACGCACGTTCCGCTCGGCGAAGTTGCGACCATCGAAGTGGCTTTGGGTCCCAACCAGATCAGCCGCGAGAACGGCAAGCGTCGGGTGGTGATCACGGCCAACGTGCGCGGTCGCGATCTCGGCTCCTACGTGGCAGACCTGCGACAACAAATTGCCCGGGAGATCGAACTACCGGAAGGCACCTGGGTGGAATACGGTGGCACCTTCGAGCAACTGATCTCGGCCGGTCGGCGTTTGACGGTGGTGGTCCCCGTGGTGCTGGTGATGATTTTCGGGCTGCTGTTCATGGCCTTCGGATCGGGCAGGGACGCCGCGATTGTCTTCAGCGGCGTACCGCTGGCGTTGACGGGCGGTGTGCTGGCGTTGTGGATGCGCGGGATACCGCTATCCATCTCGGCGGGCGTCGGATTCATCGCGCTCTCCGGCGTCGCAGTCCTCAACGGTCTGGTGATGATCAGTTTCATTCGCACACTGCGCGCCGACGGCAATCCACTGCAGGAAGCGGTGGTCGATGGCGCACTTACGCGTCTGCGTCCCGTGCTGATGACTGCGCTCGTCGCGAGTCTGGGTTTCCTGCCGATGGCCTTGAACGTCGGCACCGGCGCCGAAGTGCAGCGCCCGCTCGCGACGGTCGTCATCGGCGGAATCCTGTCATCGACACTGCTGACCCTGCTCGTGCTGCCGGCGCTGTATCGACTTCTGCATCGCGACGAGCGCCTCGCTGACGGGGAATCCCACGCATGATTGACGTCCTCGCCAATCGTACCTACCGGCACTGGTTTTTCTTGGCGATGATCAGAAGCGACGACAGCAATGCGCGAACCATCGGAAGATCCTTGCAGTGAGTGGGACAATCAGACTCGCGCAACGGCGCGATGGATCAGCGCGCCGGCCACCATCGCCGGCACGAACCACAGTGCTTCCCGCGACAACACGCCCAGTCCGGCGAGTGCAGGCCCCGGGCAATAGCCGGCGATGCCCCAGCCGATACCGAAGAGTGCGGCCCCGCCGAACAGTTGACGGTCCACGCTGCGCAGGTGCGAGATCTGGAAGGTATCGGCAAACATTGGTGCCGGCCGGCGCAATACGGACCGGAACGCGATGGCGGTGACCGCAACGGCGCCGCCCAGCACGAACAACAGCGCAGGATCGAAGTCGCCGAAGATGTCGAGGAAGCCGAGCACACGCTGTGGATCGGTCATGCCGGACATCGCCAGGCCCACGCCAAACAGTAAGCCGGCGACCAGCGCCGCCCACAGAAAACGCGTCATGGCCAACTCCCCACATGACGAATGAGAAAGGTGGTGGCAATCGCCGTCGCCATGAAGGTCAGCACGGCGGCCAGCGAGCGCAAGGAAAGCCGCCCCAGACCGCAGACTCCATGACCGCTGGTGCAGCCATTGCCCATCCGTGTTCCGAAGCCCACCAGCAGGCCGGCGACCACCAGCGCGGGCACTGGAAAACCGGCCCGCGGCGTATACGCGCCCGGCACCAGCGCCAAGTAGATGCCTCCCCCGGCAACCAGGCCCAGCAGGAACAGCACCCTCCAGGCGATGTCGCCGCGTCTGGGCAGCAGCACGCCATTGACCATGCCGCTGACCCCGGCGATGCGGCCGTTGAAGACAAGCAGGACCGTGGCGGCCACGCCGATCAGCATGCCGCCCGCCAGCGCGGTCATCCAGCCGCTCATGCATCGTGCCCGATCTGGTTCAAGGGCAAGCGCAAATAGCTGATGCCGTTGCCGTCCGGCGGCGGCAGGCGTCCACCGCGGATGTTCACCTGCAGCGCGGGCAGGATCAGTTTTGGTTCAGGCAGGGAGGCATCGCGCTTGGTGCGCATCCGAACGAAATCGGCTTCTGCAACGCCCTCGCGCACATGCACGTTGCTGGTTTCC
>JBKJND010000220.1:0-2703 GCA_046596095.1 Ahniellaceae bacterium
CGACGAGCGCAAGCGGTGCGAATTCGCCGCTCACCGTCGCCGGCCTTGCCAATGGCACCACGTACACGTGTTCGGTCACGGCCACCAATGCAGCCGGCACAAGTGGCCCGTCCTCCGGCGTCAACGTGACGCCGAGGTCGGTGCCGGGCGTTCCGATCAATGTCACGGCGACGCCCGGCAATCGGGGGGCAACGATCAACTTCACGGCGCCGGGCTCGGATGGCGGTTCGCCGATCACCGGATACACCGCGACCTGCACGCCGGGTCCTTTCGCCGCGAGCGGCGCGAGTTCGCCCCTCACCCTCACGGGGCTGACCAACGGCACCATCTACACCTGCTCGGTGACGGCGACCAATGCCGTGGGTACCAGCGTGCCATCGGCGAGCGCCACGGTGACGCCGGCGCCGTTTGCCTACATCACCAACCAGAACAGCAACAACGTCTCGGTGATCAACACCGGCACCAACACCGTGATCGCGACCGTGGGCGTGGGCACCAATCCGTTCGGAGTGGCTGTCACCCCCGGCGGCACGCGCGTTTACGTGGCGAACTTCACCAGCGACAACGTGTCGGTGATCGACACTTCGACCCACGCGGTCATTGCCACGGTGCCGGTGGGCGACTTCCCGCTCGGGATCTCGATAAATGCGGGTGGCACACGTGCCTACGTGGCCAACGGCAATGGCAACACCGTGTCGGTGATCGACACCGCGGGCAACGCCGTGGTCGCCACCGTGCCGGTGGGGATGGCGCCCTTCGGCCTCGCGCTAAATGTCGGCGGCACGCGGCTCTACGTGGCCAACGCCGACAGCAACACCGTGTCGGTCCTCGACATCGCGAGCAACTCGGTAGTCGCGACCGTCCCCGTGGGCATTGCCCCGCGTGGGGTCGTGGTCAATCCCGCCGGCACCCGGGTGTACGTGGGCAATGCCATCAGCGATACCGTCTCGGTGATAGACACCGCCAGCCAGTCGGTGATCGCCACTGTGCCGGTCGAAGATTTTCCACAGGGGGTTGGAGTGAATCCTGCCGGGACGCGCGTCTACGTTTCGAACCAGAGCAGCGCCAGCGTTTCGGTAATCGATACCGCCACTCACGCAGTGGTCGCGACCGTCTCCGTCGGGCAGTTTCCGCAGGGCGTCACCGTCAATCCGGCCGGCACTCGCGCCTATGTGGCGAACTTCAGCAATAACAACGTTTCGGTGATCGACACCGCGAGCAACACAGTGGTCGCCACGGTCGCGGCGGGTACCGCTCCGGGTGCCTTCGGTATCGCCATCGGTCTGCCCAGCGCGGCCATTCCCGACGTCGTCTTCGGCAACGGGTTCGAGTGAGGGCCTACGATGATCTCGACAGTCGAATGCTGCGATCGACGGGGACGCCCGCGTGACTTCGATCGCAGCAGAGCTGCAGCGGGGTGCTCGGTATCGTCCTGCGGGGGGCATCGCTATAATTCCGCGTCTTGCGGGTGCCTGCTGCGTCCGCGCGTTTCGATACCAGGGGTCCGCTCGCCGTGAAATCCACCGATTCGGTGTTCCTCAAGCATTTCGCGATGGTGCTTGGCTTCCTCATGGGCGTGACTGGTTTGCTCATGGTCGTCGCATACGTCATCCATCTCGGGCATCCGGTTAATGAGAGTTACGCGGCGGCGCTCGCTGTCGAGCAGCGCATCGCGCCTGCGGGCGCGGTGTATGCGGGCGATACCGGGCGCGCGGCGATGCTCGCTGCGGAAGATGCGGCCAAGGCTGCGGCTGCATCGCAGGTGGCTTATGGCGGCACCATGGATGGCAGCGTGATTTACGCGAGCCTTTGTGGGGCGTGCCATACCACCGGGGCGGGCGGCGCGCCGAAGCTAGAGAAGGCGCTTTGGACCCCGCGCCTGGCGCAGGGTATGGACACGCTGGTGAAGCACGCCATCGAGGGTTACACGGGCGAGGGCGGCATCATGCCCGCCAAGGGCGGCAACCTCGCCTTGACCGACGCACAGGTCAAGGTCGCGGTCGAGTTCATGATTGTTGGCATGTAGCGGCGCTGCGCTCGACCGAAGAGTCATTCGCGGAAGCAGGTGGAGCCGAGCCGTCTTCCCCGAGATCACAGATCGGCGTGCAACGACAGCGGCCCGTTCGCTGCTCGTGCCCATTCCGCGCGAAGTCCGCGACCTTGTCATCGGCATTGGCCGTGTGCGCGACCGGCGAGAGGCATACACGTGTCAAGCCCTGTTGGACATGAGCGACACTGCGGTGCCGGCGCTAGACTTCGGCGAGATGTCTGACGACGCGCGCCTGGCTGCGACCGACCTGACAGCACTGCTGCGTCGCTGGCGGGACGGCGATACCTGCGCGCGGGAGCAGTTGATGGAAGTGGTCTACGATCGCGTCCGTGCGATCGCCGCGCTGTCGCTGCAGCGACAGCTCGGGTCGACCCTGACTCCGACGGAACTCGCGCACGAAGCCCTGATGCGCCTTTTCGGCGCGGAGGCCGACTGGGTCGACCGCAAACACTTCTTCCACGTGGTGGCGCAGGCGACGCGTCAGGTTCTGGTGGACCGTGCCCGTCGACGCCTCAGTGACAAGCGCGGGTCCGGCGCCGTTGCGCTGCCCCTGAGTCAGTCCGAAGACGTTGGCCGCGTTGATCGAGACGAAGACCTGGTCCGCGTCGACGACGCACTGTCGGCGCTCGGCGCGAACGACGCGCGTCAAGCCC
>JBKJND010000231.1:0-4755 GCA_046596095.1 Ahniellaceae bacterium
TGCCGTCGGCACCGATCCAACCGCGGTACATGCCCGGCGTGTTGAACGGCATCGCGAAATCCCCATTGCGGCCGAGCGCAATCACACCACCGTCGCCGCCCATTTTCGGTACCACGCGCAAGACCACTTCTTCGCTCGCCGCGCGGATGCTGTCGCCGCGGTATGCCACGCGCGCGCAGATATCGTGCGCCACCACCGCGCGGATAAAGAATTCGCCCCAGCCCGTCGAGGAAACGGCGCAGTCCGCGTTGGCGTATGTACCCGCACCTATGATCGGCGAATCTCCCACCCGTCCCCAGCGCTTGTTGGTCATGCCACCAGTCGAGGTGGCAGCGGCGAGACGACCTTGCTGGTCCAGCGCAACGGCGCCCACCGTGCCGAGATACCGAGCCGCATCCTCGGGAGACGCATGCGCCTGTGGCGGCGCTTTTTCCCTGCGCAACGCCTCCTGCAGTTGTTCCCAGCGTTCTTCGGTGCGGAAGTATTTCGGATCGACAAGGCGCATGCCGACGCTGCGCCCGAACGTTTCGGCGCCGGTTCCGGTCAACATCACATGCGACGATTTTTCCATCACCGCGCGCGCCAGCAAAACCGGATTGCGCACGCGCCGTACGCCGGCCACGGCTCCGGCGCGCAGGGTGGCGCCATCCATGATCGATGCGTCGAGTTCGTTGCGGCCGTCGTGCGTGAACACGGCGCCCTTGCCGGCGTTGAAGTACGGCGAGTCCTCAAGCACCACGACGCTCGCCGCGACGGCATCGAGGCTGCTGCCGCCGGTACGCAGGATCGCCGCGCCGGCCTCCAGCGACCGCGTGAGCGCAGTGCGCACTGCCTTTTCGCGCGCGCGCGTCATCTGCGCGCGCGGCATCGCGCCCGCGCCGCCGTGGATTACCAGCTGAAAGTCTGCGCTCGCGCTCATGCCGGATCCAAGCAGCGCTGCGACCACAAGCGCAGTGGTCATAAACCATCGCGGCATCGGGGTGCTCCAGCGAATTCGATTCGCGATTATAACGTTCTCGCTGGGCTCTACCGCGACCTACACCGCTTGCGGCTCGGGGAAATGAATAACGGCGCGAGTACCGCGACCGGGTTCGCTGTCCAAATGCACGGGCCAGCCAAAGCGATCCGAAAGCCGACGCACGATGGTAAGGCCGAGTCCGAATCCATCGCTGTCGATGCGACCTCCGCGATCGAACGCGTCCCACGCGCGCGCGATGACTTCAGGCGACATGCCCTTGCCCGTATCGATCACGCTCACCCGGTCGCGATCCACGACGATGGTGACGCTGCCTTCTTGGGTGTAGAGGCACGCGTTGCGCAGAAGATTGCTCAGCATCACCGAAAACACGCGCGACGGTGCATGCAACGCGAAGCGCGCGTTCTCAATCACCCGGATTTCAACCGGCTTGCCGGTGACCAGCATCTCCGCGCGTTCCGCCTCGTCGCCGACCACGTCGTTGACCACAAAATCCTCGTCGGGCAATCCGACATCGGACTCGCGCGCAAGGATCAGGAACGACTCGATTAGAGCCTCTATGTCGCGGGCCGCGCGGCGAATGCGCTGCGCCGACTTCAGCACGTACGGATCGAGCGCATCTTCCGCGAGCATCGAATCCGCCGCGAGTTTGATCACCGTCAAGGGTGTGCGCAACTCGTGGCTGGCGTCGCGCGTGAAGTTGAGTTCGCGCTCAAGTTGCTTCTCCACGCGGGTACCAAGATTATGCAGTGCGGTCGCCAGCGCGTGCACTTCGTGTTCGCTGTCGTCGGAAAACCGTCCCGGCGCGATGGCGTCCAGATCCGGATGGCGGGGATCCCAGCGTTGCACCATTTCCGCCAGACGAACGATCGGCGACACCATGCGCTTCGAGGTGCGGAAACTCAGCCACGAAGCGCTGTAGATGACGCCAAGCACCACGATCAACGGCACGAAGCCAAACCACAACGCGAGGCGATCGACCTGCTTCTGGTCGAATACCAGATACAACCGGCCCGCCGCCGTCTCGCTGACGTACACAAGATCGTCGGCGCCCACACCCATGTCGATGACGTGGTAACCGGGAGTGAGCGGCCGCAGGTGTACGGGCAACAAGGCGTCGGGCCCTTGCCTGCGGGCGATGTAGCCGCGCATGTTGTAAACGTCGGGCACCGGCGCATTGGCGTCGCGCGACAGACGTGCGCTGAAATATTGCGACTCTTCAATCAGGGCGCGCTTGATCAGCACGTCGCGGAGCACGACCCACGCGCCGAGCACCGACAGCAACATCGCCAGACTGATGGCGCCAATCTGCAGGAGAAACGTGCTCCGCAGTTTGCCGCGAAGTCCGCGTCCCGCCTTGTCCGGCGTGTCTGCCGAAAGTGGTTGTCGCTTCGTTTCCTCGCTCATCTGGCTAGCACTGCGAGCCGGAAAGTAGAGGAACAAAATGAACGCGAAGGATTCGCGCGCTGGGCAAGGCGCAAACCGCAGCCATAGCGTGAGCTATGGCCAGGATTTGCAACGCTGCACTGTGTGCGAAGAAGCACTTTCATGTTTCGACACTTCCGGGTCGCAGTACCAGGCTTGAATCCGAGCGCCGCAAGCGGCGGACGTCGTGTCCCCTTGCTAACACCGATTCAGTGAGCATCCTGCGACGACGGGACTTCGGAGTCGAGGTCCGCCAACCGATAGCCAGCGCTGTGGATGGTGTGCAGCAGCGGTCGCTGAAACGGTTTGTCGATCACTTTGCGCAGGTTGTAAAGGTGGCTGCGCAGCGTGTCGGAGTCGGGCAGCATGTCGCCCCAGACTTCGCGCTCGATGTCGCGGCGCGAAATAACGCGTGGCGATTCGCGCATGAGAATGGCAAGCAGCTTGAGGCCAATGGGCGACACCGCGAGCGTCTGTCCCCCGCGAGTGACCTGCAAAGTGGCCGAGTCGAGTATGAGGTCGCCGACTTTCAGAATCTGCGCACTGACCTGCTTCCGATCGCGCCGGATCAAGGCGCGAATACGCGCTTCGAGCTCACGTATTTCGAACGGTTTGACCAGATAATCGTCGGCGCCGGCGTCGAGACCCACCAGTTTGTCGTTCAACGTGTCGCGCGCAGTCAGCATGAGAACGGGCGTCGCCTTTTTCGCCTCTTCGCGCAAGCGTCGGCACAGAGCCAACCCATCCATGCCAGGCAGCATCAAATCGAGCACGATGACGTCGTAGCTGTTGCTGCTCGCCAGGCGATATCCGGTGGTGCCGTCGGTGGCGAAATCCAGCGAATAGCCGCGCCGCTCGAGATACTCGCCGATCATCTCGGCAATCTGTCGGTTGTCTTCAACCAGAAGGATCAGCCCTGCACTTTCTTCCCTTGCCATCACCGCCCCAAGTTTTCACATTTGTGAAATGTGACGTAAGCGGGCGATGTTCGTCAAGCGCGGAAATTCGTCACGCCGTGTGCTCGCTAACCTTGTTCGAGCTGCGTTCAGCCTTGCGAATCATGCACAAAAAAGCCCGGCCGCGGCCGGGCAGCTTTGAATCACACATCGGGATAGGGGCCGGTCAACGTCTACCGGTCCCCTCCCGCACCACCGGACATGCGGGTCCGCATCCGGCGGCTTGGATCGTTGAGGTAGCGGCGTTGCGAATCATCCCAGCCGCTCCCGATTGCTTGCTCCGTGTTTCCCACCGCCGACTATGCACTTCGACCGCCCCGTCTGGCTTCACCTTCCAGAGCACTGTGGAGAGCCCCACTTTCATGGGCATCTGCGGAACGCCACTGCCAACAAACACCGGTAAGTCAATCTCCGATCTATTCGGCCCTTCGTCGTCGCCAACTACTGCGGACTCTGCTGACTTCTCGCTCCGCCTCGCGGCGTCGGGCTTTCACCCACAAAGCGAGATCTCCCCGGGTAAGAACGCACGCCTTCACTGCACGACCGCCGGATTTACGCCGCTTGATCCTTGACCACAAGAGCTTCGCGGATTCATGCCCGCTCGCCCTGATCGGCACCGCCTTGTATCCGGTTCCTGTCCATCGTCCGGCAGTTTCGCTCCACGCTGTCCGGCCCTGCCGGGCGTTCGATCGCGCTGGCGGCAGTGCCGCCAAAGCCGCGCGCTCTCACCCTCCCCACGATCAGTCGCCCTTTCGCAGTTGCGCGTCGCTTCGCTCGCTGTGGTCTGCTTGAGAGAGGACTTTCACCTCCAAGAGTGCGCCCGTGCCGGGCGCACAAAAAAAGCCCAGCCGAAGCCGGGCTCTTTCAACGCATGGAGCGCAAGCCCTTACTTCTGGACCGGCAGCTCGGTACGAAGGTTGCGCTGGCGGCCTTCCGACGTGTCGTTCGTGTCGCTCGGGCGAACCTCGCCGTAACCGTTCGGGCCCGCAAGGCGACCGGCGTCGACACCCTTCCAAGTCAGGTAGTCGTACACGATCGTCGCGCGGCGCATCGAGAGGCCTTCGTTGTATTCCTCGGTGCCGACGGAGTCGGCATGACCGGCGACTTCGACGCGAACGAGGGCCGGCCCTACCCCGACCTGCGCAGAGATGTCGTAAGATTGCGCCCAAACGACCACGCGGTGCCTTGCCGAGCTCATGCAAACTCCAATTCGAATGATCGTCCCGGGCTTGCTGCTTGCGCTCAGCGCAACGGCCGGTCATGCCGAACCCATGGCGGCGCCGGCGACCGGCGCTGCAGCGGGGCAGCCGTCAACGCCGATGGATGGTCTCGTGGCCCATTTGACAGCGTCGAAGGTCACGACTACACTCGAACTCACGCTGACTCCGGCTGGAGCAG
>JBKJND010000249.1:0-2586 GCA_046596095.1 Ahniellaceae bacterium
CAGCTGCGCGGTGATGCGCACCTGGTCGCCCTGCTTGCGCACGCTGCCCTCGAGCACCATGCGCACCTTGAGCGCGCGTGCGATCTCGGGCACTTCCGTCGCCTTGCCCTTGAACGAGAACGACGAAGTGCGGGCTGCCACCTTCAGCTCCGGCGCGCCGGCGAGCACGTTGAGGATCTCTTCGCTGATGCCGTCCGAGAAATACTCGTTGGCGGACTCGCCGGACATATTGACGAAGGGCAACACCGCGATGGAGTTGCGGTCGATCGTCGGCGTCGCGCTGGCGGCCTCGGATGCCTTCGCCTCGACGGTCTTCGTGGTCGTCGCCACGAGCGCGGCATCGCGCCGCGGCGCCAGCACCAGCCGGTCGAAGGCGAAGAACGTCAGCGCAAGCAGCAGCACCGCGGTGATCATGCGGTCCATCCGCCTCGCCGTCTGCGGCGCAATCGAACGGTCGAGGGGAATGTCCGCGTCGCGCTTGAGTCCGTCGGCCGTCATCTCGAACACCCACGAGAACATGAGCGCCGGAATGAACCCGATCGCCAGCAGCACCACCACGCTGCGCGGCAACCACGCCGGCGCATCGAACATCGGCAGCACCGTGCCGGCGACTTGCGTAATCAACCACGCACCAACGAGATACAACCCCGCCATGCGGATCACGTTGCGGCGCTTGAGTTCGGCGAGGAGGCTCATGGCGCTAGGTCCGTTGGGTGCGACGTGGGATTCTGACTGCGGTTTCGATGATCTTGAAACACGATGCTCACAGCGACCCCGCCTTGACGCAGTACCGCACACCCGCCAATCCCTGGTAGTCCGCATCCTGCGTCCAGAACGTGGCATCGAATTCCCGCGCCATGCTGTACATCGCCGCGTCTGCCATTGCCAGCTTGGAACGCAACGCGACCTCCGATGCGGCAATGGCGCGTGCGTCGGTGAAGTCCAGCACGCGCCCCCGGCGCATCACGTCGAGACTTTTCGCCACCAGCGCTGGCGGCAGCGCGCGGCTGAGAATCTTGTGCACTTCATAGAGGGCGATGGTGGGTACCAGCAGGCGATGGCGGTCTTCGATTACCGGTTTGAATACCGGGCCGTTGGCACCCGCCTTGAAAAATTCAATCCAGCCCGAGGCATCGACGACATTCATTCGAATTCCCGATCCGGCTCTTTTTCGGGCTCGATGTCACCCAGATCGAATTCTTTGAGCATTCCGTAATACGCGCTCATGGGAAGTTCCGGCTTGATCACCAGCTCGCCCTCGCGCAGCTCGAAGTGGATGTGCGAACCGGGCTTGATGCCAAGCTTGGCGCGCATGGCGGCGGGCAAGGTGACCTGTCCTTTGCTGGAAACGACGGCTTCAATGGTTTGCATAGTCGAATCCTTTACTTGCAACTAAGTAAAGCAATGGTGATGTAAAGCAATACCTAATGTAAAGAGAGTTTCCACACGCTGCCACCCTGTCCAGCTCCAATCGACTGTCTGGACGTGAATGTCACGCGCGCGTGCCAGTGTGAGGGCAGCGAGTTTGCAGGTTTGGCCGGGATCATCCCGCGAAGGCTGAGCCAGGTTTGCCCTTCTCGGACAGGCGCCGTCAGCGTCTGCGTTCAGCATCCACGCGCCGCTTGAGCTCGACGCAAGCGGCGCGCAACTGATGCAGGATGGCGATTTTCTGGCGCGCCGAATCCACCCAGAAGGCCAGTTCGACCACCAGTTCCGGGGCTTCGACATAGCGCTGAAGCACGGCTGCGGCAGCGGCCTCGTCAACCGGCGATGCGCAGGGCAGCATGGCCACAATGTTGTTGCCGCCGATCTTGAAGCAATCGGTAAAGATGTAGCGGGCGATGCGATACGGCGTGAGCCCGCGCACGTGGGGCCGGTACTCCGGGTTGAGCTTGAGGATGTAGTCGGCACGGGTCAGGGTGCCGCTGACGAAGTATTCGGTGAGCGCAGTGCGCAGGGCTACGTCGCGCACCAGGCCGAGCTGTCCGGCCGAGCGCATTTCCTGGTAGGTGATGTCGACCGGCGTGTAGGGCAGGATGCGGCTGGCCTGGAAGAACGCGAGCACGGTCTGCCACGCCGAGCCTTCAACCAACTTGCCGTCCTCGGCCCAGTCCAGCGCGGCCTCGCCGTAGCGGATCGAGCGCCCGATGTATTCCAGGCGGCGGTCGATCGAGGCCAGCTCCTGTTCGAGATCGTCCGACAGCCGCGCCATGAGTGACTGGGCGCGCCGATCCTCCAGCCGCGCCTCGTTCCAGTTCGCCACCTGGATGCCGAGAAAAACACCTGCCGTCAGCAGCACAAACTCGATAGCTATTGCCGTCCAGTTCTGGTCTTTCAGGTTTTGGGCGAGGCGGCGGAGGATCAAGGGGTTCTCCTGCGACGGTTGGTCGGCTGGTCATTCACAGCGGTACTCGCCGTTGGCGTTTTTCTTGCACACATCCGGCGGACCGTACTTGTCCCAGAGTTCGGGCAGGTGGAAGTCGTGCAGAAAGGCATTGAACTCGGGCAGCGCGCGAATCGGTGCGCCCTGGCGGGTCCAGATCCAGTTCATCGAATCTCTGCGTTCACCCATTTCGCGCTCGCGCA
>JBKJND010000341.1:0-5982 GCA_046596095.1 Ahniellaceae bacterium
TTGCGAGAAGCGCAGGGCACCGGAATCGCCGGGAGCGATTCCGGCGAACGTTCGGGGCGCTATGGTTTTGGTGACTTTTGCCGAAACAAAAGACACTCGCTCGCCGCAGGCGAGTGAAACGCTGTTGCTGTTGCGATGGCGAACTTCAGTACCAAGGCGCTGATTCCAAAGAGCAAAAGCGAACAAGAACCGGAGAAACGTCAGGTCCGGCTCTACACGAGCCATCGGAACGCGCGCTTCACCGCTGCTTGTGGCGTCGCCGGAGAGTTCAGCGCTGCCAGACGAGGCAACGATTGTTGGCAGGCATCGCGACATCCTCGATCAGGCGCAATCCGAGCGTACGCGCCAACGCATCGACGGCTTCAAAGTCGCGAATGCCCGAACGTGCATCGCGCGCCATGAGCTGGCCATCGAACGCGCGGTTGCTATCGCTGGTGTACGCGCCGTTGTACTTGAAGGGACCGTACACAATCAAAGTCGCAGCATCGGCCAGTGCAGGGCCGAGCCCGGCGAAAAATGCTTCGACCGCAGACCACGACATGATGTGCAGCGTGTTGGCGCTGAACGCTGCGTCGTACGCTCGCGACAGCGGCAAGGGCCACGGTGCGTGCGTCACATCGAGTTCAATCGGTGTGGGCGTGTTCGGCAATCCCGCCTCGTCCAGCCAAGCCTGGATTCCCGGCAAATACTCCGCGCGATCCGAGCATTGCCAGATGAGCCACGGCATCGCAGCTGCGAAGTGCACAGCGTGCTGGCCGGTGCCGCTGCCGATCTCCAGGACTGTACGGCAATCGCGCAGATGTCGCTGCAGTACAGCGGCTACTGGATCGCGATTGCGCTCGCATGCTTCAGAGAAAGGCTTTCCGGTCGTCAACGGGTGCATGCTCGCTTCAACTCATCCCAACGCGCGCACGTAGAGGGTCTTGCTGCCGGCGCTGCCGCCACTTCCGCTTCGTTCCTCGATCGCGAAATGGCGGGGATGGTGTCTCAGTAGATCGCTCAACTTCTTGTGTCCGAACAGACGTGGATCGAAGTCCGGGCGGATCTTGGTGAGGTAATTACCCACGGCGCTCAGATGCGCCCAACCTTGCTCGTCGGATGCCTCTTCGATCGCGCGGCGCAGCATCTCCAACAGCAAGGGTAAGCCCTCGGGCTTGGTCAATGCTGCCGGGGCATCGCTCGCGGGCCCAGGCGGAGATTTTGTGTCGAGCGGAGGCGCGTGCGCGCGCGCAGTTGAATTCGAGGTTTTGGGTACGGGTATAACGGGTCGCTTTTTCGCCGGTGCGGCAGGCACCACATCCGGGCGCAGCACTTCGGTGTAGATGAACTTGTCGCAAGCCTGCACGAAGGCATCCGGCGTCTTGCGCTCGCCGAAGCCATACACCAGCAAACCCTCCTCGCGCAGGCGTTGAGCAAGTCGCGTGAAGTCGCTGTCGCTCGACACCAGGCACATGCCGTCGAAGCGCCCGGTGTACATGAGATCCATCGCGTCGATGATGAGCGAGGAGTCGGTGGCGTTCTTGCCGCTGGTGTAGGCGAACTGCTGCACCGGGCTGATCGAGTGCTTGAGCAGCGCGTTTTTCCATTGCGTCTGCCGCGTCGAGGTGAAGTCGCCGTAGATGCGTTTGACCGACGCCACGCCGAATTTTGCGACTTCCGCCAGCAGCCCTTCGATGACCGAAGGCTGCGCGTTGTCCGCATCGATCAGCACTGCCAGTCGACGCTGCTCGTCGCCGGGATCTGGCTTGCCGCTGTTCCTCGCCGCCATCGCGTTCTCCACCGCAGATCGAACGATCCGCATGCAGCGATTGTGCGCGAAATTGCACGCGTTGCCGTCATTGCCGTGTCGGCGCGGAAACGACGCGGAATGAGCCTTCGACGTGGCCACCTGCGGCGTCGCTAGAATGCGCGGCCGATGAACGTCTCCACACGCCTCCCGCGCCTCGCGCTTGTCGCCGCATCTGTTGCGGTGCTGGCGCTTCTTGTCGTTGACGGTGGCCGCCGCGACCTGCTGGCGCAGATTCCGTGGGACCGGGCGCGGGAGATCGCGATCGTGTGCGCGCTGGCGACGGCGTTTACTCTGTTGCTCGTGTGGCGCCGCCGCCTTTCGCCTGCGTGGGTGTGCGCGGGCATCTTTGCGGTAGTGCAGGTGGTGATGGTCGGTGTGGCGCCGTTGGCGGCAGTGGCGTTGCTGGTGGCGGGCGCGGCGGCGGTGGGCTCGGCGTTGGTTCCAAAGGAGCAGGACGGACGCTTTGGGTTGGCGTTGGTGTGTGGGTTAGGTGCGATCGCGGCGGCTATTGGCTGGTTGCTGCCGTTCAAGCTGCACTTCGCGCCGTTCTATGCATTTGTTTTGAGCTGCCTCGTGCTGTGGCGGCGACGCGAGTTGCGCGTCATGGCCGGCGAAGCCGCTGCGGCGTGGCGGCCGGGCAGCGGCGGCTGGTTCGCGTTTGTCGCGGTGCTGGTGATCGGCTTCATGAGCCTGACCAGCTGGGTGCCGACCACCAGCAGCGACGACATCGGCTATCACCTCGTGTTGCCGTGGGAGCTCGCGACCTGGCATCGCTTGCGCATGGACGTAGACACGCAGGTGTGGACTTTGTCGGCGTGGGCGGGCGACATCGTGCAAGCAATCGCACAACTGCTCGCAGGGCGCGAGGCGCGCGCCGCCGTCAACCTCATGTGGCTGGTGCTGGCGATGCATCTGTTGCATCGCGTCGCACGCAATGCGGGTGTCAGCGAGCGCGGCAGCTGGTGGGTGGTAGCGCTGGCCGCAAGTCAACCGATGACCTTGTCGCTCGGCCTCACCATGCAGGTCGAGCTGCCATCGACCGCGGTGCTTTTGGCCATGATCGTGGTGGCGCAAAGTCTGCCCGCGACCGCGACCGCGACCGCGCGCGTACGCCACGCATTGTTGTTCGCCGTACTGGCCGGATTTGCGCTGGCACTCAAGGTCAGCAACGTGATCTGGATTGGGCTCGTGAGCCTCTGGTACCTCGCACGCGCGTGGCCGCTGCCTTTGCGTGCGTGGCTGCCCGCCGTCGTCGTCGCTGTGCTGGTCGGCGGCTCGAGCTACTTTTACGCGACGCTTCTGACCGGCAACCCGGTGCTGCCGTTGTTCAACGGTTTCTTCCGCTCACCGGATTACTCGATTGAGCCCATCGCCAATCCGCTCTACGTCGGGAAACTGTCGTGGGATCTGTTGCTGCGCATGGTCACCGAAACCGGCAGCTATCAGGAAAGCTACAACGGCACCGCCGGGTTCCAGCTCTGGTTGCTGTTGCCGGCGTGGTTGCTGGCGCTGACCGTGCGCTCGTTGCGGCCACTGGCATTGATCGCGCTCGCCGCGTCGACTGTGCTGCTCGTGCAAACGCAATATCTGCGATATCTCTATCCGCTGTTGGTGCTGGCGACGGTGCCCATGATCGGCGCGCTCGAGCATTTCCTCTCACGCCGGATCGCCGCGATTGCCGCCGGCGTACTGATCGTCGCCAACCTCGCGTTCGCGTTCAACGTGTCTTGGCAATTGCGCTCTGGGCCGTGGCCTGCGCTTATCCGCGGACCCGACGCGTACTTTGCGCAGTTCGTTCCGGAGCGATTGTTGATCGCGGAGCTGCGCGCGCGCCGCGAAGACTTCTACGTGTTCTTCGGCCGTGTCAATTACGGCGTCGCGGCCGAGCTTGCGGGCCGCGGAACGCTCATGGGCTGGTACGACCCCGAGCACTACTCCGTGCGGGCCGAGGTCGTCGCGGACAAGACCGGCGCGAAGTTCGAGCGTATGTTGCGGCGCGCGGGCGCCACCCACGTGATTGTGCAGGAAGCCGCCGCCGAACCTGCAGTGCTGGCGGCGCTCGGGCGCATCGGCAAGGTCGAGCGGCGCGCGGGCGTCGCGTCGCTCTATCGCATCGAACCCGTACGCGTCGTGGCGCGCGAGTCGGACATCGTCGAGACGCTCAACATGCGCACGTTCTGGTTCGACCTGCGCGGTGATGGTCCGTTTGTCGCGCAGGCACGCGTGAAGGTTGCCTGCGCGCCCGTCGGTCGCGCGGTACGCCTGGACTGGCTCTGGTTCGATGGCGAGATGGGTCTCGGCGATCGTCTCGACTATGGCCTCTGCGATGCCGCCGGATCGATCACGTTCGAGCGCACCTTGCGGATGCCGCACGGCACCGACCGCCTGCGCTTGCGCACGATGTTGGGCGAGGGACCGCAACCGACCGTACCGGGTGCGGTCGAAGCCTCGATGGAACTGCGGCGCGACCTCGTGTCCGCGCGCGATCGTGGCGCGAGGTTCGGCGGATGATCCGGCAGATGACGCGCTTTGCGCTCGTGGGACTCGCGCAGATCGCGTTCGATTCGGCGTTGTTCGCGCTGCTGTTTGCGTTCGGCGTCGATGCGGCGATCGCCAACATCGCGAGCCGCCTCGCCGGCATTCCGCTGAACTTCTATCTGCATGGGCGATTTACTTTCGCGAGTGGCAAAGGCTCGCTGGTCGGCACGCGCCGCTTCTCCCGCTACGTCGTACTCTGGACCGTCCTCACCATCGCGAGCACTGGCTTGATCCACCTGGCGGACCAATGGTTGCCTTCGCGCTGGGTGTACCTGGCCAAACCCGTGATCGAGCTGGCGCTGGCTGCAGTCAGTTTCGTGGTCGCGCGGCAGTGGGTGTATCGATGAACGTGGCGTCGTCGCCCGCCACGCGCGATGCGCGCGCTGCCGATTGCGGCGGCCGCGTCGCAGTGATCATCCCCTGCTACCGCGTCGGTCGTCATGCGCTGGACGTGATCGCGCGCATCGGCCCCGAGGTCGCGCGCATCATCGTGGTCGACGATGCCTGTCCCGATGCCAGCGGCGCGTTGATCGAGAGAGAGTGCTCCGATCCGCGCGTCATCGTGTTGCGGCACGACGTCAATCAAGGCGTGGGTGGCGCCACCATGACCGGCTACCAGCAGGCATTGACCGAACAGTATCGGGTGCTGGTGAAGCTCGACGGCGACGGGCAGATGGATCCAGCGCTGATTCCGCGACTGATCGCGCCGATCCTGCGTGGCGTCGCGGACTACACCAAGGGCAACCGTTTTCATCGCCTCGCCGATGTCGTCGACATGCCGCGCACACGGCTCCTCGGCAACGCGGCGCTGTCGTTTCTGGCGAAACTCTCGACCGGTTACTGGCAATTGTTCGATCCCACGAATGGGTTCACCGCCATGCACGCCGACCTCGCGTCGCAGTTGCCATGGCCACGCATAGCGCGCCGTTATTTTTTCGAGTCCGACCTTTTGTACCAGCTCGGTCAGTTGCGCGGCGTCGTGCACGAGATGCCGATGCGCGCGGTGTATGCGAATGAACCATCGAGCTTGAGTCCCTTCAAACAGGTCGCGCCGTTTTTTGTCGGGCACACGCGCAATTTTATGCGCCGCATCGTTTACAGCTATTTCGTGCGCGGCTTTTCGCTCGCGAGCGTGGAACTGGTACTCGGCATGTTGCTGCTGATGTTCGGCATCGTATTCGGCGGATTCGAGTGGATGCAGTCGACCAGCACCGGCGTGCCGTCCACTGCGGGCACAGTGATGCTCGCGGGCCTGCCCATCATCGTCGGCATGCAGTTGCTGCTGTCGTGGCTTGCTTTCGACATCGCCGCCGAACCCCGCACGCCAGTTTCAACCGGACTCGAGTCGGCAACTCCGCTGGAACGCACCCCGCGTCCGAACCTGGCGCCCTGATGACGTGTCTGGATCCGCAATGAGGCGGTGGATCGACCGGTTGCAGGAGCCCGAAGTCGTCGGCTGCGCGGTGGATGAGGCGTCGCGTCTCGTGGCGCATCGGACCGTGCTCCGCCGCAAGCTGATGATCCGCGAAGTGTTCGGCGAATTCCACGCGAAATTCGCCGAGCTGGACGCGACGCTGTTGCGCGGCAGTGGCGCGCGTATCGAACTCGGGGCAGGGGTTTATCCCGTGCGCGAGACGCAACCGGATGTTGTCGCC
>JBKJND010000450.1:0-7226 GCA_046596095.1 Ahniellaceae bacterium
CCGCGTGCGCGTCGTCGAGGCGCACCGAGAAGTTGCTGGAGGTTGCGGGCGTATAGCCGGCGGCGGCCAGTTCGCGCGTGTTGACGATGATCTCGCCGGCCGCATGCAGCCTGCGGCGTTCGTCGTAGGGCAGGGCAATCATATTCAAACCCCTCTCCCCCCGGGGTGATTGAGCGCGCTGGCGAGCACTGCTCGCGCGCTCAGGCACGCCCACCGGGCCGGGGTGGGGTAGGGGAGAGGGTACAAGTCTTGCCGCGCGTTCGGACAAAGCGTTTTCACGATCAATTGTTTCGCAAGTTCGAACCCTCTCCCTCGGTCCCTCTCCCGGAGGGAGAGGGATGCAGAGCGTGGTCAGCGCAAGATGGAACGTTACGGGCCTGAGCTTGGGCCTTCCTGCACGAGCGGGTCTGGAGGCAGCCGTGGACCGTCCACGGACTGTGCCGGATGGCCCGGTGCCAGTTGGCTGCGGCTGCGGCTGTAAAAGAAATACACCGCCAGACCGATGACCGCCCAGATCAGGAACAGCTTGATCGTGTACCAGCCAAGGCTGATGAACAGCAGCGCGCAGCCGCCCATGGCCAGTGGCCCCACGATCCACAGCAGTGGAGTGCGGAATGGTCGCAACCGCTCAGGTTCGACCTTGCGCAGCACCATGACGCCAACCGCCACAACGAAGAATGCAAACAACGTGCCCGAGTTGGAGATATCGGCGAGCATTCCCACCGGGAACATCGCGGCGAACAACGACACGGCGATGCCGGTGACCCAGGTCACCACGTGTGGGGTGTGAAAGCGCGGATGCACCTTGGCCAGCGATTGCGGGAGCAAGCCATCGCGCGCCATACAGAACAGGATGCGCGTCTGGCCAAAGATCATCATCAGCACGACCGACGGCAGTGCCACGATGGCGGCGATTGCCACCCAGTTGCCAGTCTGCGGCCAGCCGAGCTCGCGCAGAACAAAGGCGAGAGGCTCTTTCGACTGCGACAGCGCGCCGTCCGGTTGCGCACCGACCGATCCCACTGCCGCGTACGACACCAGCAGATAAAATACCGTACAAATCGCCAGTGATCCGATCAGACCAATCGGGATGTTGCGGTTGGGATTCTTGGTCTCCTCGGCCGCCGTCGACACGGCGTCGAAACCCACGTACGCAAAGAAGATCGACGCAGCGGCGCCTAGAACGCCAACCCCTGAAAGCGGTGTACCCCAGCCATTCGGCATCATCGGCTCGAAGTTGACGGACTTCACTTCCGGTAGTGCGAGCACGATGAACACGGTCAGCGCGATGATCTTGACGACCACCAGCATCGCTGTGAATTTGGCGGATTTTGAAGTACCGATCACCAGCAGCCAGGTGATCAGCAGCGGCAGCAGGAAGGCGATGAGGTTGAACGAGCCGGCTGCGATGGAGCCGTCGGCAAGCGTGATCGTATCGCCGGGTCCTGCGGTGAGTGCAACTGGTAAACCCGCCCCGATCTGGTTGAGAAATCCGTTCGCATAGCCCGACCAACCCACAGCGACCGCACCCGCAGCGACCGCGTACTCGAGGATCAGTGCCCATCCGACCATCCACGCGATCACTTCGCCGAGTACGGCGTAGGAATAGGTGTAGGCGGAACCGGAAACCGGCACCATGGCCGCGATCTCCGAGTAGATCAGCGCCGTCAGCGCACACACGAAGCCCGCGATCACGAACGAATACATCATGCCGGGGCCAGCTTTCTGCGCCGCGACCGAGGTCAGCACGAAGATGCCGGTACCGATGATGGCGCCGACTCCGAGCATCGTCAGGTCGAACGCATTCAGTTGTCGCTTGAGCGACCGTTGTTCGGCCGTCTTCAGAATCTGGTCCAGCGACTTCTTGCGTTCAAACAGCATGGGTGGTCTCTCCGGCGGTGACGGTGCAGCGCAGTGGCCCGGCTGCAATCCAGGCCGGGGCGCGGCGAACATACCCCGCCCGGCGCGGCTTGTCGACCGACTACGCGATAATGACGCGCGGCTCCTTCCGTGCAGGCACAGCGTCCAGGAACATGATTGAGTCAGAGGCATCGGGCTTTGCCGGCAAACTGGAGAAATTCCGGCAGCTGCATCCGCAAAGTTCGGACACGGTCGACGCCTTCCTCCGCCTGTTGCGCGAGGTCGACGATCCGTTCGTGCGCGAGCGACGGGATGGTCATTTCACCGGCTCGGCATTCGTGGTCAGTCGCGACGACTTGCGCGTGCTGCTGACGCATCACCGCAAGCTGGATCGGTGGTTGCAGCTCGGCGGTCACGCTGATGGCGATCGCGACCTTGCAGCCGTCGCGCTGCGCGAAGCGCAGGAGGAATCGGGAATCGCCGATCTTGAGCTGGAACCAGACCTGTTCGACATCGATCTGCACGACATCCCCGCGCGCGGGGAAGAGATCGCGCACCAGCACTTCGATGCGCGCTTCATCGTGCGCGCCGGCAAAGACGAGACATTCGTCGTCAGCGACGAGTCGCACGAGTTGGCGTGGTGGCCAATCGCCGATCTCATCGGCGACGCGCGCATCGATGCATCCCTGCAACGCATGGCGCAACGCTGGGTGAGGCGGAAATAGTCGCCACTGGCGCGACCCGCCGAACGCCACGGACAGGATGTCCATGGCCGGAGCGACTTGACGAGCGCTCCGCACCGCTGTTGTAGAGCGGTGCTATGCGCCGCTGCTCTTGCGTGACGCGACCGTCGAACAGCAGCCGGACCTGGTCCGGCTCTACAAGAGCGCTGGTTTGCACCTTATCGAGACCACCAGCGTGGGCTATCGCGGCGCTTGCAGGTTGCGGCTTCGTGCAAGCCCGAGGGGCCGATCGTGACTTCGATCGCGCCGCAGTCGGCGGTGTTGAGCACATTCGCGCCCTGCGCTTTCCAGCGCGCCACGACTTCGGGAACGGGATGACCAAAGCGGTTGTCGGTTCCTGCGGAAACAAGGGCCAGTCGTGGCGCGAGCCCTTGCACCCACGCGGGCGCGGAAGAGCTGCGGCTGCCGTGATGCGCGACCACCACCACATCCAGCTTGCGCAGCCGCGGATACTCGCGCAGCAGACGCTCTTCGACCACGGCGCTGATGTCGCCGGGGATGAGCGCGCTGGCGCTACGAGTGCGTACCAGCACGACGCAACTTGCATCATTGCCGAGATCGGGAAACCAGCGTGGGGGGTGCAGCACTTCGAAGTTCACGCCGTCCCACTGCCAACGCTGGCCCGCGCGACATCGTGTCCAGCCACGCGGAGGTGAGCTGTGCAGGAGCCTCGAAGGTGCATGCGCCTTCAGCACGGAGTCGGTACCGCCGTCGTGATCGAGATCGCCGTGGCTTATCGCCAGGGCATCGAGCTTGTCGACGCCGAGCGCGCGCAGCGTCGGCACCACTGCGGCCTCGCCCATGTCGAGCCCGCTCATGAACTTCGGTCCCGTGTCGACAAGTAACGAGTGTCGATGCGTGCGCAGGACCGTCGCTTGACCTTGACCCACGTCGATCAGCGTCAAGGCGACGGAACCGGCCGGTGGCGACTGATCGCGCGGTGCCACCAGCGGCAACAGCAGCAGCACGCCCGCGATCCGAGCGCCCACGCCCCGCGGCAGCAACATGAGAATCGTGCCCGCAAATGCGAGCAGTAACGTCAACAGTGTCGGGCGCGGCAAATACCACTGGCCGCCCGGCCAGTCAGCGCTGGCATCGAGAAAATTCCAGAACAGCGCGGCGCTGCCTGCGGCGACATCGAGCACGCCTGTCCACAGAGCACCGTCGACCCCAACGCTGTCGAGTGCAAGCGTCAGCAAGCCCAGCGGCACCGTCACCAGCGAGATCCACGGGATCGCGAGCAGGTTGATCCAGGCTCCGGTCAGGCTTGCCTGCTGGAAAAACCAGATCGACAGCGGCAGGAGCGCAAGGGCCATCACGCCCTGCGCGCGCGTGAAGTCGAGCCACAGCGGACGTACGCGGGTGCGTCCTTGCAAACAGAAAATGAGCCAAGCGACGCCCGCGAACGACAACCAGAACCCAGCGGCAAGGAGCCCCAGCGGATCGATCAGCAACACCACGGCTGCGGCCAGTGCCAGCGACTGCGTGACGCCCACATTGCGACGACTCGCGCCGGCCAGCGCGACGGTTGCGATCATGAGCAAGGTACGCAAGACCGGCAACGAGATGCCCGCCAGCAATCCGTAGCCCGTGGCGGCGGCAATCGCGGCGACCGACATCGCAATGCGGCGTGGCACGCGCAAGGCCAGCCGTGGGAACGCTCGCCACAAGGCGCCCATGCCCAGCGCAGCAAGTCCCGCGACGATTCCGATATGAAAACCGGAGATCGCGACGAGGTGCGTTGTGCCGGTGCGCCGCAACGTGTCCCAGTCGTCCGGCGCCAACGCGCCTTGATCGCCGACGACCAGCGTGCGCAACAGGTTGCCCGAGCGCCTGTCCAGCACCTCGCGCGAGATGCGTTGCGCGAATCGCTCGCGCACGCGATCCAGTGCACCGCACAGATCGGGATGCAAGAGTTGTGGAGTTTCCAGCAGATAACCCTGCGCCCGCAATCCGCGCTGCAAAGAGTGCGCTTCGTAGTCGAATCCGCCCGGGTTGCGCGTGCCGCGCGGAGTGCGCAAGCGCACTTTGACACGCAGGCGCGCGCCCGCTTCGATGCGCGCCACGGGTCGATACCACGCCAGCCGCACCAATCCGTCAACAGGAATCTGCCCACGATCCACCGTGAAGTCGAACACCGCGCGCTGTGGCTCGACACGCGGCAATCCCGTCACACGGCC
Organism: Ahniellaceae bacterium; assembly: GCA_046596095.1. Taxonomy (GTDB): domain Bacteria; phylum Pseudomonadota; class Gammaproteobacteria; order Xanthomonadales; family Ahniellaceae; genus JBBQNY01. Next base: position 4,784 of record JBKJND010000450.1, read on the forward strand.
CACCACCACGTAATCCTTGCCGCTGGCCTCGGCAGGCAATCGCGCGTCGAGCGCGAAACCGCCACGCAATGTGAGCCACGCGGCACCGATCAACAGCATGCCGACGCATCGCGCCGCGGTGCGACCACTACAAAACACTGCGCCAAGGACAAGGGCAGCGATTGCCCAGGGCCACGCGGGCAATTGCGGCACCCGCAACATGACCAGCGCTCCGATCAGGGCGCACGCAATCGCCATCGGCGACGCGATCGCGCCGGCTGGGTTCGAAGGTGTGTCGCGCGCCATCGTCCCTGACATTTCCTACTCCTAGCTGCGCAACGGAACCAGTTTGCCGTCGACAATTTCGAGGGTACGATCCATGCGCGCTGCAAGTTCGCGGTCGTGGGTGACGATCACCAGACTGGTACCGACCTCGCGGTTGAGTTCGAGCATGAGCTCGTAAATCTGCTCGGCGTTGCGGTGATCGAGGTTACCGGTCGGCTCGTCGCCAAACACACACGCAGGTTTGGTCACGAGCGCGCGAGCGACTGCGCAGCGTTGACGTTCGCCGCCCGACATCTCGCCGGGCTTGTGTTCCAGACGCGCACCTAGTCCGACACGCGTTAGCAAAGCCTCAGCGCGTGCGCGCGCGTCCGGCATGCGCGCGCCGCCGATGGCGAGTGGCATGGCCACGTTTTCGAGCGCGGTGAACTCCGGAAGCAAATGATGAAACTGATAGATGAATCCGAGGCTGCGATTGCGCACTGCGCCGCGCGCCGCATCGGTCAGTGCGGACATGCACGCGCCTTCAACGTGCACTTCGCCAGCGGACGGCAAATCAAGGCCGCCGAGAATGTGCAGGAGCGTACTTTTGCCCGCGCCACTGGCACCGACAATCGCCAGAGTTTCGCCGCGCGCCACATCGAGATCGACACCCGCCAGTACTTCGGTGCGGATCGATCCTTCACTGTAGGTCTTGGTGATGCCGCGGCAATGGATGACCGGTGTCGCTGGCGACGCGGAGACGATGGAATCGCCCTCAATCAGCTCACTCATAGCGCAGCGCCTGCGCCGGTGGCGTGCGCGAAGCGCGCCACGCGGGATAGATTGTGGCGATCAGCGACATGACGAAAGCGACCATGACGATACGCATCACATCTTCGCTGCGCGTATCGGACGGCAGATCGCTGATGTAGTAAATCTCCGCCGGCAGCAACTGGAAACCAAACGTGCGTTCGATCACATGCATGAGGGGCGAGACGTTTTCGGCGAGCAGCACACCCAGCAGCACGCCGCTGACGATGCCGATGATGCCGATCAGCATGCCTTGCACCATAAACACGCCCATGACGCTGCGCGGCGGCAGACCGAGCGTGCGCAGAATGGCGATGTCGGCTTGCTTGTCGGTCACCAGCATGACCAGCGACGACACCAGATTGAACGCAGCGACGCCGACAATCAGCGACAGGATAATGAACATCACGGCTTTTTCGGTCTGGATCGCGCGGAAGAAGTTGGACTGCTCGCGCGTCCAGTCCGACACCGCATAGAAACCTCCTAGCCGGTCGCGCAGTTGGCTCGCGACGCGATAGGCGAGAAACAAATCGTCGAGCTTGAGCCGGACACCCGTTACCGAGTCGCCCATGCGCAGCAACTTCTGTGCGTCGCTCATGTGCAGCACGGCGACGTAACGATCGTAGTCCTGGTGACCGACGGAGAAGATGCCGGTCACGGTGAATCGGCGAGTTACCGGCAGCACACCGGCCGGTGTCGTGCGCGTCATCGGCGCGAATACCTGCACGTTGTCGCCGACTTCCGCGCCGATGGCGTACGCGAGTTCCTGGCCGAGAATCACGTTGTACGCACCGGGTGCGAGCGAGGCCCACTTGCCGGCGATTACTTTACCGGGCAGTTCGGTCACAGAGGCCTCGAGTTTTGGATCGACGCCCCGGATGGCACCGCCAGATACGCGCGTACCTTGCACCATCACTTCGCGCTCGATGAAGGGCGCGGCACCGATTACGTGTTCGGTCTTGCGTGCCGCGCCGATTACCCGTTGCCAATCATCGAGACCCTCACGATCGGCGCCGGCGATGGTCGCGTGCGCGACCATGCCGAGGATGCGCTCGCGCAGTTCCTTCTCGAAGCCGTTCATCACCGAGATCACCGTGATGAGCGCAGCCACGCCCAGCGTGATGCCGAGCATCGACACGCCGGAAATGAAGGAGATGAAATGATTGCGTCGCTTGGCGCGCGTGTAGCGCAGCCCAATGCTTAGCGCGAGCGGATGGAACATGTGGGAGTGTGTCGCGAAAGGCCCGCGAGCTTACCGGAAGACTCCCTTTGCCAAGCACGGTGTTCCTCTCGCCCTTCTCCCTCCGGGGCGTGCACGTCCTGCTCGCGACCGAGCGAAGCGAAGGCGGCTCGCGGAGCGAGCGAACCATCGGCTCGCGCGCGGGTGAGC
>JBKJND010000036.1:0-3214 GCA_046596095.1 Ahniellaceae bacterium
CCGGGGCCGCCGACACGGCGGTGGCAGGCAACGTCTCGGTCAACAAACGCACGCTCGAAACCGAGATTGCCGTGCAGAGCGGCCAGACGGTGATGCTGGGTGGACTCATCAGCGACGAGGCGGATCGCTTCAAGGGCGGCGTGCCGCTGCTTTCCCAGATTCCCATCATCGGCGGCCTGTTCGGCAGCACCAACCGCAATCGCGTGCGCCAGGAGCTGATTGTGCTGATCACCCCGACCGTCATCGGCAGTGCGCAGGAAGGCGAGGATCTGACCCGCGAGTACCGGGAGCGTTTTCGTCAGCTGAAGCCATTGTCGGACCAGGTCGAGTCCGAGCGCCTGCGCGGCAAGGCGCGCGCAGAGCAGGCGCGCGCTGCTGATGCGGTTCCCGTCAATCCGTAGCCAGGCATTAAATCAATCAAGTGAAATCAATCAAGGACACGCGTATGCAGGCAACACGAATATTCAAGTCGATGGGCGCTTTGCTGGTCATCCTTGCGGTGGGCGGGTGCGCGGCGGGCGGGGCCGCAAGCAAAGTAGACGACGCTTCGGCCGCCAGCGAAGTTGCGACTACTGCGACCCCATCCACCGCAGCGCCTTCCGACAAAGCCACCGCGGAGCCGGCGGCCGAGAAAGCCACTGAGGTCGGCAAGCCGTGGTGGGAACGCGAAGGCGGGAAATCGCCGTTCGGAAGCGTGGACATTCGTGCGTCGCCGCCGGGATTCGGGCCGTTTCCGGCAGGGCTGAAGGAGCGCGCCAAGAAGCGCTGGGAGCTTCTGATAGCGGGCAAAGGCGAAGCTGCCTTCGATTTCCTGAGCGCCGGCGTCAAGTCTTCGCTCAATCGCAGCGCCTATGCCAACGACATGCGTTCGCGCCCGGTCAAGTGGATCTCGGCTGAAGCGCTGGATGCGAAGTGCGAGGCCGCGTCCTGCGAAGTGCGCATGCTCATGACCGTCAGCTTTGCGACACCCTCCTCCGGCGTTGAAGTCATGGAGTCGCAGGCGGGCACCACCGAACGCTGGATCAAGGTGGGTGACGGCTGGTTCCACATCCCCGATGAGTACCTCGAAGGACTCGCGAACTAGCCCGCACAAATAAGGATTGCGCTGCGCAAAACATTCGCTTAACATCCGCAACGCTCGACTCACCCTGCCGCAGTAGCCGTCATCGAGCGGCGCAGCGCCCGGGGTTTGGCAACATGCAATAGCCCTGTAAGACCTAATTAGGAGTGTTCCAGATGAAAAGAAATAGCCTGGCGACTGCCACGCTTGCCGGCCTGATGGGCGCGGCGGGTTTGGCGATGACCGCCCATGCGGTCAACTTGAACCCTGATGGCTTGGGTCAGGTCCTGATCTATCCGTACTACACGGTCAACAAGAACAACACCACGACGATCTCGGTGGTCAACACCACCAGCCGCGTCAAGGCCGTGAAGGTTCGCTTCCTCGAAGGCGCGAACTCGAAGGAAGTCCTCGACTTCAATCTGTACCTGTCGCCGTTCGACGTCTGGACCGCCGCGATTTTCGCAACCGACGGCGCCAACGGTACCGCTGCAGGCAACATGCTGACGCGCGATACGTCTTGCCTGGTTCCCGATATTCGGAACTTCCAGCAGCCGTTTCTGAACTTCCAGTACACCGGCGCCAACCGTGACTTCCCGACCACCAGCCCGAATGCCGGGTTCCTGGGTTCCGACAACCGTACGCGTGAAGGTCATATCGAGCTCATCGAGATGGGCGAAGTGCGCGCGGGCGTCACCACCGCGACCACTGGCTTGACCCTCCTCGCTGAGGAAGCGACGCACAACCAGGCCACCGGCATCCCGCTCAACTGTCCGGCCCTGGTCCAGTCCTGGACGGCAGGCTCGGGCGGCTGGTCTGCCACGCCTGGCGCGATCGACGGCCCGACCGGCGGTCTGTTCGGCAATGGCTTCATCATCAACGTCACCAACGGCACCATGCACAGCTATCCAGCTGAAGCCATCGCCGGCTTCTACACCATCGGCGACGGTTTTCTCCACACGGAGCCGGGTTCGTTGCTGCCAGACTTGACGCAAGCAAGGACGGGCCCTGCCTCGGCGGATTCGTTCGTGTTCGTCGGTGGCGGCGCGCAGATCCAGCAGGAAACCTTCCCGTCGGCAACGGGCGTCAAGCCTGACGCCGTGTCGCTGGTCTTCCAGCACGACGCGATCTACAACGAGTATCAGACCGAAGTTGCCCTGGGCGGATCGTCGGAATGGCTCATGACCTTCCCCACCAAGCGCTACTACGTTGACGACGAGACGGCTCCGTTCGTCGCGCTCGCCCCGTTCACCGATCCGTTCCGTGATGACGGTGCGGCGTGCGAAGGCTTCGCGATCACCTATTGGAATCGCGAAGAGCAGACCATCGGCTTCGTTCCGGGTCCAGGTCCGATCGTCTCGCCGCCGCGTCCGGGCGTCCCGCCGGCTGCTGGTCCGCAATTGTGCTATGAGTCCAACGTGCTGACGTTCAACCAGCCTGCGGTTGCCGGATCTTCTGGCCTGCTGGCCGATCAGTCGTCGGGAATCTTCGGCTCGCGCTATGCGGTCGACCTGCGCACGCGTACCCTCGCCACTGCCACGTCGATCTTCGAGACCGGCTGGGCTCGCCTCAACTTCGCGACGGCTGGCCATGTGCTGACCGCTCCGAGCGGTCGTAGCTATCCAGGCCTGCCGTTGATCGGCTTCTGGTCGGCCAACTACGTCAACGCAGCCGCAGTACAGGGCCGCCTGTCCAATTACTCGGGCAGCATCCGTCATCGTTCCAGCCGCATCGTGACCACCGGCGTTCCGTAGTCGGCGGTTTTGATCGAACATCGGTAGTACACCGACGCAACACCGAAGCCCCGGGCGCAAGCCCGGGGTTTTTTTGTGGACGGCACCTCACATCAGGGTTGCCCGCGCACCGGCTTCAGCCAAGCTCCGGCGGAATACTGATACGATGCCGCAATACTCTTGTTGCGAGGAGCCAACTCATGGCCACCACTTATTGCAAGACCGTTTTTGCCGCGACGCTTGCCGCAACGCTGTGCTTTACGTCCGCCAGCGTTTTGGCGCAGGCCCAAGGCACGCTCGTGATCAAACGCGACGGGCAGGAAAAGCTGCGCGTGACACTCGACCCGAACGTCAATGTCAGCCTCAGCAACGTCGGCACTCAATCGACCATCGAAGTTGAGTGCGCGGGCACCGGCACAGT
>JBKJND010000081.1:0-2834 GCA_046596095.1 Ahniellaceae bacterium
CCGGCATGGACGTGGCGCTGCGCGAAGGCGAGACCGAACGGCACCAGACCGTGCGCGCGGTGGTGCCGGTAGGCGATGAAAGCTCACGTCAGTTCGAGCTGAGGATCGAATTGGATTCGACCCAGTGGCCGATAGGCTCGGCCTTGCAGGTCGGCTTGCCGAGCGCGGAGCCGCGTGACGTGGTGGCGGTGCCGCGCGATGCGCTGATGCTGCGCGCGAATGAGACGTTCGTGGTTCGCGTCGGCGCTGACAACACTGCGCAGCGCGTGCCGGTCCGCTCGGGTGGCGCGCAGGGGGAACTGATTGAGGTGACCGGCGAAGTACATGCGGGCGCCCGCCTAGTGGTACGCGGTGGCGAGCGCCTGATGCCGGGGCAGCGAGTCAAGATCGAAGACGCCACACAGGGCGCATCTGCACTCGCCGCTGTGCCTTGAACGTCGGGCTAAGTCATCGGGACGATCAAATTCGGTAATCTTGGGGACCGAACCCGTAAGTTAAGGGCGGCTGACGTTTCTCCAAGAGGCTGCCATGACCCGTCTTGTACATGCTTTGTTCCTGCTCGCCATCGCTTGGCCCTTGCAAGCTGTTGAACCGTTCTTCTCGCCGGCGGTGCCACAAGGTTCGCTGGACGTGCAGCTGCATCCCACCGAAGCCGTCGGCGTCGGCGTCCCGACCTTGGTAACGTTTGGCCTCCCATTCCCGCGCGGCTCGGTGACCGAGGTCGGTCTTGGGAACCTGCGAGTCCTGCGCAATGGGATCGAGATTCCGGCCCACGTCGCGGAAATGACGCCGTGGCGACATCGCAGTAACCCGGCGATTGATGGCCAGTCCGTGCGCGTGGCGCTGGTGCAGATCACCTATAGTTTCACTGCCGCGTTTCCGGCCAGCGAAACCATCACGTTGCAATGGGGCGCCGCGGCGCGCGCGCTCAATGTGCCGAGCCTGGTGGACCCACGCAGCGCCTGGCATCGAGTCACCGGTGGCAGCTTCGTCGCCGCAGACAACGTGTTCGAGCCCGATGTGTACGCGGTACTGCCGCGCAGCTGGCTGGTGCGCGGGGCGCTGAAATCGTCACGCAGCACACCTTTTGACGCCACGAACATGGCGCCGCGCGATTCGCCGGCGGCGAACGACGCGATCCTAACGTGGCCGGAGTTCCAGGAGGCCGAGCGCGCGTTCAAGAACAATTTCTACAGTTCAACGCTGCGCGACGATCCCAGTGTTCCGCTATCGGCATCGGGATACCCGCAGTACAAGACCGCGCGCGAACCCTGGCTCTACGACCGCTCGGCGACGATGTTCGTGCTGTATTTCCGCAGCGGCTATTTCACCGCACTGCGCGAGGCGGTACAGGCGGCGCAGTTCTATGTCGGACTGCAGAACCCGCAGGGCTTTTTCACCATGGACCTGAACACCACCAGCGACACCAAATACGCCTACAACGAATCGCTGGCCTACACCTGGTGGCTCACTGGCGACGCGCAGATGTTGCTGCGCATTGCCGCAGTATCCAGCGCTCAGAACAGCTCCAACCATGTATGGACGCCGCTGCGCAATTTCTGGACCGAGCGGGATTCTGCCTTCAAGTTGCTGGGCAAGGTCGTCGCCTACGAGGTATTGGGCGGCGCGTCGCGTCGGGACGAGGTGACCCAGATACTCGCCGACTTCCGAGCGCACCAGGATGGCGCCGGGGGGCAGATACCGTCGCCGCGCATCGACGGCGGCCTCTATCACACCGGCAACCAGCACGCAGGCGATTGGGGTGGCCTGGATTACGGCGGATCGTCGTGGATGACGGCACTGCTGTCGGACGCGGCGGTTCGGGCCTATGCCAGCGGCGAGGACGCTCAGACGGCGCAATTCATCGCCAGGCTGGGCGACTTCATGCGCGCCACGATCGTGGTCTCGCTCGAGCACAGCTACCCAATCCAGCAGCCGCTTGCGCAGCCGCGCTATGCCATGCTGCGCGACGGCAGCGACGGCAGGCGCAACATCGACGACATCGAGCATGCGCTGGACGTAGCGGGGCAATTGGCCTGGGCGCGCTACTTCCGCGAATCCCTCGGCGCCGACGGCGACTCGCTCGGACAGGCCACGCGGGATCTCTACGCGTCATACGACATCGGCGTGAACTTCTGGATACGCCCTGCGGCGCCACCAGTGGACACGGCTTACCGCATCAGCCCGCCGCGAAAGTGGGGCTGGGAACACCGTACCTCGGACGGCCTCGCCTTCGCCTTGATCGAGGCCGATCCCAACGACATCTTCGCCAACGGGTTCGAGGCGCCCTAGCGGCCGGGCGTCAGTAGCGGCCCTTGATCGGCTTCACCGGACCGGCATATTTTTCCTTTCCTGGCTTGCCCTTGAGCGGTGGCAGTTCGAACGGGTTATCAGGCACGCTGTGGTCGGGCAAGCGATCGAGCAAGTCGCGGATCAGATTGAGCCGCCCGCGTTTTTGATCGTTGAAGTCGACCACGGTCCACGGAGCCAGCTTGGTATGCGTGGCCTTGAACATCTCCTCGCGCGCGCGGCCGTATTCGGCATATTTCTCGCGCGCCTTGAGATCGATGGGCGACAGCTTCCAGCGTTTGACCGGATCGGCGACGCGCTCGGCGAAGCGTTCCTCCTGCTTGGACTGATCCACCGCAAGCCAGTACTTGAACATCAGCACGCCGTCGTCGATCAGTAGCTTCTCGAATGCGGGTGTTTGCTTGAGGAAGGCCGCGTGCTGCGCAGCGGTGCAGAAGCCCATCACCTTCTCGACCCCGGCGCGGTTGTACCAACTGCGGTCGAACAGGGTGATCTCGCCCGCGGACGGGAGATGCGGCACGTAG
>JBKJND010000087.1:0-5206 GCA_046596095.1 Ahniellaceae bacterium
CCGGGTCTTGCCGACACCGGTGTCGGTGCCGGTGATGAACACGCCAAACGTCATTGCCGATCTCTTGTCAACGTCATTGCAGGGGCCGAGCCACGGCTTGTTCCGCACGCGCGAGCCCGTCCACTTCGCCACGGTAGAGCCAGACGCCGCGGCACTGCGGGCAGTAGTCAATCTCGATCCCCTGCCGTTCGTTCATGGACACGTTCACCTGTTCGCAGGCGGGACATCGCATGGAATTATCTTTGCCTGGAATGATCAGGGGTTGCAGTAGTCGCAGCGGTCAGGAGCGGCGGTGTTGCGGTCGGTGCGCTGGCGAGTAGCGCGATGCGGGCATTTCACGCAGCCCAGCACATCGGCCTGCGGTTCGCGCGTCGGTGCGCCGCAGTCCTCGCAGGGCAGTCCCGGGACGCGCTCGACGATCCAGAAGCCCGGCGCGCCGCATCCCGGACAGAGGCAGCGGAGCTTGCTGGCCAGGTCCTCGGCCGCGAGGCGGATGATCGCCAGCCGTGTGGGGTTGGCGTGGGCGCGCACATCGGTCTCGATGAAAACCCGGCCGCTGGGCGATTGTCCCAGCGCCCAGGTAAAAGCGTCCTCAAGATCCGCCCACGAGGAGATCCCCTTGCGGATGCGCGAGTCGCTCTCCCCCTCCGGACGGACGACAAGCTGGTGCTCGGGGAATCCCCATTGCCGGGCAAACACCGCGACTGCGGCCCAGTCCTGCACCTGTAGATGAGCGAAGATCGCCTTGCCCTGCGCCGTCCCGACGACCTCCAGCCCGCGCACGTCGTCGATCCAGAGCAGAAACTCCACGTTCCAGGGGAGCATGCCGATCATCGGATCCGGTCCGAACGAGCCCTCGCTCGCAAGCCCGAGCGGCAACCCGGCGAGTTCCATGCCCAGGCGCGCTTTTTTGCGCGCCGCCTCGATCTGGGTGCCGGCGCGCAGGATGTCGCGCGTGAAGGTCCCGAGCAGATCCGTGTCGTATCCGCTCACGCGTTCGATCCGGCAGCCGAGCGCAGGACCCAGCACAGACCCGATCACATGCTCCTTTCCATGCTGGGTGAGCAAGGCGACAGCCTGTCCGTTGTAACCACTGGCGACAAGCGACGGCCCGGATACCGCCAGGATTTCATCTGCAGGATTTGGATCGCATCGGCTCATGGTCTCGTCAGGTCGGTCGCTGTTTGCGGGTGGCGGTGAGGCTGGCGGTCACCGACGCGCCCAGGATCAAGGCCACGACCCCCAGGGCAAACCCGGTGGGCACCTTGTAGAAACCCGCCATCAGCATCTTCGCGCCCACGAACACCAGCACCATGGCCAGGCCGTACTTGAGCAGGTGGAAGCGCGTGTTCAAATCGGCGAGCAGGAAGAACAACGCCCTGAGGCCCATGATGGCGAAGATGTTGGAGGTGAATACGATGAAGGGATCGGTGGTGATGGCGAAGATGGCCGGGATGGAATCCACCGCGAAGATCAGGTCGGATACCTCGATCAGCACCAGCACCAGGAACATCGGCGTGAACCAGCGCACCCCTTCTTTGACCACCGTGAACCGCTCGCCGTGGTACTCCTGGGCGATGCGCAGATGGCCGCGCATCCACTTCAGTACCGGGTTCTTTTCCAGGTCCACCGCCTTCTCGGCGAAGATCAGCATCTTGATGCCGGTGATCACCAGGAACGCGCCAAATACGTAGAGAATCCAGTGGAACTTCACCACCAGCACGGTCCCGGCCAGAATCATCACGGCGCGCATGACGATGGCGCCGAGCACGCCGTAGAGCAGCACCCGGCGTTGGTATTCGGGCGGCACCGCGAAGGCGCTGAAGATCATGATGAACACGAACACGTTGTCTATCGACAGGGACAACTCGATCAGATAACCGGTGAGGAATTCCAACGCCTTGGCGTTGGCCACTTCCCGTCCAGACGTGATGTCCAGCCACCACCACAGCAGGCCCGCGAACGCCAGGGCCAGGCTCACCCAGGCTGCGGTCCAGCCGCCGGCCTCGCGCGCGGAAACCCGGTGGGCGTTGCGACCGCCCAGGACGAATAGATCCAAGGCCAGCATGGCCAGGATGAAGAAAACGAAGCCGGCCCAGAAGGCAGGCGTGGCGATACTGACCAGTTCCATTTACACCGTCATCCAGAGATCCGCAGCCTCAGAGGTGGCGAGGCACTCCTCGATGGCCAGATTGGTTGCGAGAAATGCAACGACGCGTTTCACGCGCTACCCCTTGAAACATTCATGTGAAGCACTCGTGTCCGGTTAATTTTCGAATAGATTCAACTGGTTGGCGTCGACCGGTGATTCGGTGTTGTAGGGACGAGGCTGCAAGGCGCATGCCAACTCGGTTTTCTCGAAGGCCGAGACCGACAGAATCTGTAGACAAGTGTAGAGCGAGGAGCCCGGTTGCAGTTCCTTCTTGACGATGGCGATGAGAACCCAGGTGGCGATGGCGCACCAGCCCTGCGTCTTCACCGCGTTCTCGCTGGTAGGGGCTTGCGTGGTTGCGGAAGGGTCGCTATTCTCCGCGGCCTTGTTCGACGGTGGTCTCGGGTAGCGAGGCTGATTGAAGTCGTCGGAAGAGGTAATAGCGGAGGAAGCGGCAAACACGCGAATCTGATCGCAGCGACACACTCATCGAAAAGAGCCCTCGGACGGGGTTCGTGTTCGATCGCAAGGATGCGGTGCAGCGAAGTAACCGCTGCGTCACATGGCTGCTGGAAGGTCGTGTTGACGGGCTGCGAAAGGTGCTGGTACATTTCTCCGTCTGACAGGCCGGCAATGCCGGGCTGTCTTTTTGTTTCTCAAGTCGTAGCTTTGGCTCAAGGCCACAGCTCCTGCCCTCGCTCCAAGGTTCTTACCCAACATGGCGACTGTTAACCAGCTGATCCGCAAACCGCGGAGTCCGAAGACGTACAAGAGTGGCTCGCCTGCGCTGGCCAACTGCCCGCAGCGCCGTGGTGTCTGCACGCGCGTCTACACGACGACGCCGAAGAAGCCGAACTCTGCGCTGCGCAAAGTCGCCAAGGTGCGCCTGACCAACGGCTTCGAAGTCATCAGCTACATCGGTGGCGAAGGTCATAACCTCCAGGAACACTCGGTCGTCCTTATTCGCGGTGGCCGCGTCAAGGATCTGCCCGGCGTGCGCTATCACACAGTGCGCGGTTCGCTCGACGCCGCTGGCGTGACCAAGCGCCGTCAAAGTCGTTCGAAATACGGCGCCAAGCGCCCGAAGAAATAGGCAACGAAATTGTAGAGTCGAGCTTGCTCGGCTGCTGTCGGCAAGAGCAGCGGCGCATAGCACCGCTCTACAACAGCAGATAATGACGAACCCGGCGCTCGGCGCCGTGCTCGACGAATCCACACAGCACCGTCCAGTCGCAAGGTCATTCCATGTCTCGCAAAGGCTCTACTCCAGTTCGCGCGATCCTGCCGGATCCAAAACACGGCAGTGAACTCGTATCGCGTTTCATCAACATGGTGATGTTGAGCGGCAAGAAGTCCGTCGCCGAGAGCATCGTTTACGGCGCAATCGATCAGCTTGGCCAGAAGAATGCCGAGCCACTCGGTGTGCTTGAGAAGGCACTCAACAACGTGGCTCCGGCGGTTGAAGTGAAATCGCGTCGTGTCGGTGGCGCCACCTACCAGGTGCCGGTGGAAGTGCGGTCATCGCGGCGCATGGCGCTGGCGATGCGCTGGACCATCGATGCCGCGCGCAAGCGTGGTGAGAACTCGATGCCGCGCAAACTTGCGGCAGAACTGCTGGAAGCGTCGGAAAATCGCGGCGGTGCGGTGAAGAAACGCGAAGAAACGCACCGTATGGCGGAGGCCAACAAGGCCTTTGCGCATTACCGCTGGTAACTGACAGGCAACTTGCGCAAGCAAGCTGCATCGAGCAAGTACGCAGGACGAGGATTTACAAGTGGCCCGCACTACACCCATCGAGCGTTATCGAAACTTCGGCATCATGGCTCACATCGATGCCGGCAAGACGACGACGACCGAGCGCATCCTTTTCTACACCGGCGTCAACCACAAGATCGGCGAAGTGCACGCAGGTGCCGCGACGATGGACTGGATGGAGCAGGAACAGGAGCGCGGAATCACCATCACGTCGGCGGCGACGACCTGTTTCTGGAAGGGCATGGACATGTCGCTTCCCGAGCACCGGTTCAACATCATCGACACTCCTGGGCACGTTGACTTCACCATCGAAGTCGAGCGTTCCCTGCGCGTGCTCGATGGTGCGGTGTTCGTGCTGTGCGCAGTGGGCGGCGTGCAGCCGCAGTCCGAGACTGTCTGGCGCCAGGCCAACAAGTACGCGGTCCCGCGTCTTGCGTTCGTCAACAAGATGGATCGCACCGGCGCTGATTTCGACAAGGTCGTCGGCCAGCTCAAAACGCGCCTCGGTGCACGCCCGGTGCCAGTGCAGTTGCCGATCGGTGCAGAGGAAAAGTTCGAGGGCGTCATCGACCTCGTCAAGATGAAAGCCGTCTACTGGGACGAAGCGTCGCAGGGCACCAAGTTCGATTACCGCGAAATCCCGGCCGACCTCGCCGATCGCGCCGCGAGCGCGCGCGAGTTCCTGGTCGAGGCCGCGGCGGAAACGTCCGAAGAGTTGATGAACAAGTATCTCGACGAGGGCGATCTGTCCGAAGCCGAGATCATCGAGGCGCTGCGTCTGGCTACGCTCAACGCGACTCTGATTCCAGTGCTATGCGGTTCCGCGTTCAAGAACAAGGGCGTGCAGGCGATGCTGGACGCGGTCATCCAGTTGTTGCCGTGCCCGAGCGACCGCCCGCCGGTCAAGGGCATGGATGAGGAGGACAACGAGATCAGCCGCAAGGCTTCGGATTCCGAGCCGTTTTCCGCGCTTGCATTCAAGATCATGTCCGATCCGTTCGTGGGTTCGCTGACCTTTTTCCGTGTGTACTCTGGCGTGCTCAATTCGGGCGACGCGGCGTTCAATCCGGTCAAGGGCAAGAAAGAGCGCATCGGCCGCATCCTGCAGATGCACGCGAACAATCGCGACGAGATCAAGGAAGTCCGCGCCGGCGACATCGCCGCTGCAGTGGGCCTCAAAGACGTGACGACGGGCGACACTCTCTGCGCGCCGGACAAGATCATCACGCTCAAGCGCATGATCTTTTCGGAGCCGGTGATCGCCATGGCGATCGAGCCCAAGACCAAGACCGACCAGGA
>JBKJND010000099.1:0-3527 GCA_046596095.1 Ahniellaceae bacterium
CCGAGGCGATTGGCAAGCCGATCGCAGTTGAGGACCGAATAGCGCGGACGCGGCGCTCGGGTGGGCCAGGCGGCGCTTTCGATCGCCTCGACGTGCGGCGCACGTGCCAGCAGACCCAAAGTCGCGGCGCGATCGAGCAAATGCGTCGCGTAACCATGCCAGGACACCTCCCCGCTGCATGCGACGTGCAACGTCGCACGCGGCCGCGTCGAGTCGTCATGCACGAGGTCTGCAAGCAACCTCGCGGTTGTCGACGCGATGTAGCGTGCAGACGTGGGCGCGCCCAACTGATCCGCGACTACGCGCAAACTCCTGCCCGCGTGCGCCGCGCGCAACATCGAGCGCAGGAAATTGTGACCGTGCGCGGCATAGACCCAGGCCGTCCGCAAAATCCAGTGCGCGCAACCACTGCTGCGGATGGCTTCCTCACCCGCCCACTTCGAGCGCCCATAAACCGAGAGCGGCGCGGGGTCCGCGTTCTCGTCGTAGGGAATTGTGGCGTCGCCCGCGAACACATAGTCGGTCGAATAGTGCACCAGCAGCGCCTCGCGACGCGCCGCCCAGTCGGCGAGGATCGCCACCGCGCGATGGTTGATTGCGTCGGCCAGCTCCGGCCCGTCCTCGGCGCGATCGACCGCCGTGTACGCCGCCGCATTGACGATGATGCTCGGCTCAAGGGCATCGAGTTGCCGTTCGAGTCCGTACGCGTCCGCAAGGTCGATGCGCGCGCACGGTGTGTCGCGCGTGGTGCGGCCGGATCGCGTCGCCAGCGTCAGCGGCGCGACGGGCGCAAGCGCACGCAACAGTTCGCGGCCCACCTGGCCGCTGGCTCCCAGCAGCAGGATCACGCGCCGAAATCCGGCAAACGCGACGGGTCTATCGACTTGAACGCAGGCGCTGCGGCATCTTTCGGCGACAGGCTCGGCCGCGCGATCGGCCAGTCGATCGCGAGATCCGGATCGTCCCAACGGATCGCGGCGTCGGCCTCGCGGTCGTAAATCTCACTGCAGAGATAGCAAAACGTCGCGCGCTCGCTCAACACGACGAACCCATGTGCGAACCCGGGTGGCAGCCACAGTTGACGGCCGTTGTCGCCACTGAGCACGACCGCTTCCCATTGCCCGAACGTCGGCGATTCGCGACGTATGTCGACCGCGACATCCCACACCTCACCGGTCTGCACCCACACCAGCTTGCCTTGAGGACGCGGCCACTGATGATGCAAGCCGCGCAGCACGCCGTATTCCGAATGGGAAACGTTGGCCTGCACCATCTCCGCATCGATGCCGGCTTCGGCATAACGCGCGCGATTCCAGGTTTCAAAAAAAGCGCCGCGCTCGTCCCGATGCACTTTCGGTTCGATCAGCTTGAGGCCGGCAATGCGGAGGTCAACAACCTTCACGCGGTGAACCCACGCTCAGCGAGGCGCAACAAATATTGACCGTAGGCATTTTTCGCCAGCGGCTGCGCGAGAGCGCGCACCTGCGCCGCATCGATCCAGCCCTGCGCAAACGCGATTTCTTCAGGGCACGCGACCTTGAGGCCCTGACGCGATTCGATGGTCGCGATGAAGTCGCCGGCCTGCAGCAAGGACTCGTGCGTGCCGGTATCGAGCCACGCGTAACCGCGACCCAGCTTCTCGACGTTGAGCGTGCCGTCCTCGAGATAGCGCCGGTTGAGATCGGTGATTTCGAGTTCGCCGCGCACGGAGGGCGAGAGCACGGCGGCGAATTCGCTCGCGCGGCCGTCGTAAAAATACAGGCCCGTCACCGCGTAGTTCGAACGCGGCTGCGTGGGTTTTTCTTCGAGGCTGACCACCGCGCCGTCGTCGTCGAACTCGACCACGCCGTAACGTTCCGGATCGTTGACCCAATAACCGAACACGGTGGCGCCATCGACCCGGTTGGCGGCGCGCCGCAGTTGCTCGGTGAACCCATGCCCGTAGAAAAGATTGTCGCCGAGCACCAGCGCGGACGGTTCGCCGCGTACAAAATCGCGACCGATGAGGTAAGCCTGCGCGAGCCCATCCGGACTCGGTTGCACGGCATACGTGAAGTGCATTCCCCACTGCGTGCCGTCACCCAGGAGGCGCTCGAACAAAGGTTGTTCGTGCGGCGTGTTGATGATGAGCACTTCCCGAATGCCCGCCAACATCAGCGTGCTGAGCGGGTAATAGATCATCGGCTTGTCGTAGATCGGCAGCAGTTGCTTGCTGATCGACTGCGTAAGCGGATACAGGCGCGTGCCCGAGCCGCCCGCGAGGATGATGCCGCGCCGCGTCATGCCGCCTGCCCCAGTCTTTGCATGCGATAACTGCCGTCGAGCACGTGCGCCACCCAGTCGGGATGATCGAGATACCAATCCACGGTGGTCTTGAGCCCTTCCTCGAATGCGACTTCGGGACGCCAGCCCAGCTCCGCCGCGATCTTGCCGGCGTCGATTGCGTAGCGACGGTCGTGTCCCGGCCGGTCGGTCACAAACGTAATCAGCGACTCGCGCGGCGTTCCGTCCGGGAGCGCCGTACGCGCGTCGAGCAGCGCGCAGATGGTCTTCACGACCTCGATGTTTTCGCGTTCGGCGTCGCCGCCAATGTTGTAGACCTCACCCACGCGACCCGCCTCGAGCACGCGCAGGATCGCGCGGCAGTGATCGGCGACGAACAGCCAGTCGCGCACGTTGCGCCCATCGCCGTACACCGGCAGCGATTCGCCTTTCAGCGCCTTGGCAATCACCAGCGGCACGAGCTTCTCGGGAAACTGGTACGGCCCGTAATTGTTCGAGCAATTCGTGGTCAGCACCGGCAGACCGTAGGTGTGATGAAAGGCGCGCACCAGATGGTCCGATGCGGCTTTGGAGGCGGCATACGGCGAGTTCGGTGCGTACGGCGTGGTTTCCTGGAAGCGACCCTGCGCTCCGAGTGAGCCGTACACCTCATCAGTGGAGACATGCAGAAAGCGAAACGCGGCGCGCGCCGGTTCCGCAAGCTCACGCCAGAAGTCGCGTGCGCACTCGAGCAGTCCCAAGGTGCCGACGACGTTGGTGCTCACGAACGCCGCGGGCCCATCGATGGAACGATCGACATGGCTTTCAGCCGCGAAATTGATGATCGCCGCCGGCGCATGTTCGGCAAGCAGTCCGGCCACCAACGCACGGTCGCCGATATCACCCCGCACAAAAACATGCCGCGAATCGGCGTGCAGATCGCTGAGCGACTCACGGTTGCCTGCGTAGGTCAGCGCATCGAGGTTGACGATGCGCAGGCGCGGGTGCGCGCGCAATGCCTCGCGCACAAAATTGCTGCCGATGAATCCGGCGCCACCCGTCACCAGCCAGGTCATGTCGTTGAATTCATTCATTCCATACTGGTTTCATGGCGGGATTGTCCAAGCGCGCCAAAGCGTTGCGGCCATCGTCGCGGCACGACCGCGAGGGCGCGCAGCATATCAGCGCGGTGCGCAAGCTCGGACCGGTGGATCACTCCGCCCAGGAACCTTTGAACAAGGGGAGAAGCACCCCTCCCCAACCGT
>JBKJND010000301.1:0-3581 GCA_046596095.1 Ahniellaceae bacterium
CTTCTGCACGAAGGCATCCAGCACGGCGGGCTGCACCTGCAATCCCATCGTCACCCTCATGCCCTCAACGACAAGTCGGTCGCGCCCGACCCTGCCCTGCCGGATGGCGTCGCCGTCCCACATCGCGTTGGCCTGAGCGAGGTTCCGGGTCACGCTGTCGGCGTTCATGCCGTGGGAACCGAAGATGACTCCGGCCTCCGCGCTGATGATGGATGCAACCGGGTACTCGGCCAACGCCATCGCCAAGGCTTCTGGCGTGTCGTCTCCGTACAAGACGCTGCGCAGCTTCGGCTCTTGTGGCATGTTTATGTTGTGGATGACGCGCGGGTCGAACTCACCGCCAAGCTGGTCGGCATGGAAGCCGTTCTTGAGCCGCTCGTCCAACGTTTTACCCTCACTATTCCAGTCAGCCATGTCAGCGGCGTACTTGAAGCGTGCCCTCGCATACTCGCGCTTCTGCTTAGCCTCCCACTCGCGCACGGCAGCGGTGAACATCTTGTCCACGGTGGACTTGCGCTCGCCGCTTTCCGCCACCGTCAGCAGATACAGCGTCGCAGGCCCCGACAGGCGAGCGTCGCGCTGCACGCTGAACCGCGTCTGCACGGCGGTGGACACGGCGGAGAGCGCGCTTGCAGCGATTAGCGCGAGCGGTGCCTGCACGTAGCTGGCGACCTCTTCGACGGCGTCGCGCACGATGGGGGGAAGTGCGTGAAGGGGATAGACCTCTGCCCGCTCCACCGTGCGCAACGCTCGGGGGTTCCACTTGAAGTGCTTGAGGCGGTCAAGAAAGTCTTCGGTGCTGAGTCCTACTAGGTCAGCCATTTCGCACCTCCCCAATTGGGTTGCGGACTGATCGGGCGTTCGGGTAAATACCCATGGCATGATGCTCCAAGGGCGGCGGGATTGGTTTACTGGGCTGTTCCCGCCGCTTTTCGTCAATTGATCTTATGACCGGCTGCTCAGCGGTCCCCGCTTCGCAAAAATGCGCCCAACATCAGACGCTTGCTGATGAGGGCTGTAAGTTCCCGGATTTGCTGGGGGTCCCCGCCGACGGGCTGTACGCGCTCGTGCTGGCGAACTTCCGCTCCTCCAGCCACGCGAGCACGTCGCCCTCGTAGTACATGACGCCGGAGCGCTTGTTGTCGCCCAGCTTGACGAACCTCGGCCCCTTGCCGTGGACTCGCCAGATGCGCAGCGTGACCGGCGCAATGCCAATCATACTCGCAGCCTGCTCGTTGTTGAGCGGCTTCACAGATGCATTCATGGGAGGTCGCTCCCGCCTAGTACAACCGCGCGGTTTCAGCCCACTTGCGGCGACGGGCGGCGAGGGAAACACCTCGCAGCACTGTGTTTACGAAGGTGGCATTGCATCCAGCAAGCGAAAACTGCTTGGCATCGCCGCCTCTGCAATGATGTAGGGTGTGTATAGTTCTGGCGCGCGCAAACCATACACACTATGCATCCAAATCCATGGCAGCCGCGAAACCAAGAATTGGCAAAGGGTCAATGCGACGCGCGCGGCCTCGGAAGCCCGTAGAGCCCAAGTGGGAACGCATCGATCCTGCAGTACGCGAGGCATACGAGATGCGGG
This sequence comes from Ahniellaceae bacterium, assembly GCA_046596095.1. GTDB lineage: Bacteria > Pseudomonadota > Gammaproteobacteria > Xanthomonadales > Ahniellaceae > JBBQNY01. The sequence continues at coordinate 1,592 of JBKJND010000301.1, forward strand.
TGGCTGAACTCGAAGCGTGGCGCGCTGATCCGAATGCCCAAGCTGAACATGCAGCTGCCCTCAATCGGATTTGCAACGCGCCACCACCTTGGGAGCGCGACTATTGGGAGCCGTCCCCGCCAGCCAATTTGCCATCCGATTTCTTCAAAAAGCGGAGAGAGGCTCTCGCTCGCCTGCCGCCCCTGTACACAACGATTGAGGTATCCGTTCAGCAGTCGACCGAGAGGCCACCAGAAGCCATGACACTCACGAAGCTAAAGGCAGCTCGCAAGAAAGCACAGGACCTAGCGGCTGCCGTTCGTTGCGACGCGTTCAACGATTGGGTCACGATCTATGTGGTGAAAGCCGAACGGCCTGACGAATGGACACAAGCCCGCACGCTGTACGAGAACTACCTCAAGAGAGCGCGGGACTACGGCTGGAACCAACCTGACAAGAGGGTTGCGAAGGAGGAGTTGGCGACAGAGACGCAGTGGGGACGGATGATGGGGACTTTATTCTCGAAGAAGCGGCGCCGAAACGGTTGGTACTACCCCATCCGGCTCAAGCAAGGCGCGTAACCGCGGCTGCCGGGCGACGGGGAGCGCGGCGGGCGCTGCGCCGCTAATGCACCGGGGAAGCGCCTCGGTCAGCGCTGTAGGGGGCGCTAGGCGGCCTGCAACTGCACGACGTTCTTGTCCGATGCGACGGCTGCCTGGTGCTCGATCCAGTCCGCGATTTGCTGCGCCTCAGGCTGGAGCCACTGGAGGTTGGTCGTGTCGAAATAGTGCTCGGCTGTCACGTCGCGAGTCAGGTGATTGGTGAGCAAGTCGGTCCTGAACTTCTCGATGCGGCAGCACCGTAGGGAGACGTTGGTGAAGGTGCGCCTGAGGTCGTGATTGGTCAGCCTGACGCCAGCAACACCGCTCACTTTCTTCATCACGTCGCGCGGGTCCATGATGTGGCCTGCTCTTGACCACGACGGGAAGACGAAGTCTCCGTTCGTCTGCTTCCGCCGACGCTTGAGTAGGTCAACGGCCTGCGACGAGAGCGGCAGGAACACCTCGTGTGAGTTCTTCGGGTCCGGGAGGTGCCACTGCCCCTCGTCCAGATCGACCTGCTCCCACCGGAGCGAGTTGCCCTCGGACAAGCGGCAGCCGGTGAGCACCAACCACGTCACTAGGTCGATGCTGGCGAGCGTCTCGCGGTTGACCGTCTCGCTGCGCCAATCGTTGATCGCGTTCCAGACCGCCCCGACCTTGGCGTCGGGGATGCGCGCGGTCCGAGGCCTCAACCGCACTCGGTCGTCCTTGAGTCCCTCCACCGGGTTGTGCGCGATCAGCGGCGAGCCGTCTGCGCGCTTGTGCTGCCGACTGGCGTAGTTGATGAGCGCCCCCAAGACGGCGAAGGCTTGGTTCGCCTGCCCCGGCGCACCCTTCTTGCCGCGCAGCCCCTCGGTCAGCATCTCGCGGTAGCGCTTGCGGCACATCTCTTCGGTGACGGAGGCGATGGGCTTGTCGTTCCAAGCCGCGAAGGTTGTGGTCACATGCCGCTCGATAGCCCCGCGACTTGCTGCCTTCAGCTTGCCGGGGCGCGATACGTAGGCCGTGCAGACCTCGCCCAGCGTCACCTTCAGCGCGGCGTCCTGCTTCTTCAGTTCGCGCGGGTCGATGCCCTTGCGCATGTTGCGCAGGTGCTCGCGGGCTAGGTCGCGCGCCTGCTCAACGGTGAACACCCCGAACGGCCCGACGGTGATGCGGGCTTCCTTGCCGCTCCCGTCCACCCGGCCCTGCACGATGAAGGTCATCTTGCCGGTCGGAGTGACGCGCAGCCCGAAGCCTCGCGGCTCGACGCACCAGTGGAACTCGTCCTTCGCGCCCGGCTTCACCCGGTCCACGTAGCTCTTCGTCAGTTTGGTTGCCATGTCGTCCTCCGTAAGCGGCTCGTAAGCATCCCAAGCATACCTGCGACAACCCACGGAAACACGCAAGCGGCATCTAAGCCATTGATT
>JBKJND010000364.1:0-5757 GCA_046596095.1 Ahniellaceae bacterium
GCAAGGCGTTCCGGCAAGCGCACGCGCAGTCGGGGGCACCGCAGGTGCGCAGTGAGTTCGACAAACTCGGATCGCCACACTAGCTTGAGAATCGCACGCAAGCTTTGTCTCACGAATGTGTCCGCATATCAGATGCCCGGCGCGCATTCTGCACGGCATAATCGCGGCGCCGCATGTCGCGGTTACATTGAGGACTTGAGCATGCGGAAGTCGATGAGTCCGTTGCGAGTGGGTCTGTTGCTGGGCATCGCGATGGCGCTGCTGGGAATTGCCGGCTGCAACAAGGATTCGCCGGAGACCGTCGCGAGCACGGCGCCTGCCGCGGGCATGCCGACGGCCACGACAGTGATCACACCCCCGCCCCCCGTGATCGTGCGCGAGGTTGCCAGGCCGTCCAAGGGCAAGCGCGCCAATGCTCCGCCGCGCAACGCCAAGCGCAGCGATGCGGTTCAATTCGACAAGCAGGTCAAGTGGAAGAGCAATCCCAAATCGAGGGCCGTCTTCGCGGTCGACGATGGTCTGGTGTGGTTCGTGGAGCCCGAGACCGGTTGGCCCTACACGATCGATCGGCGCGGCATCATCTACACCGCCGATGCGGAGACGGGCGAGGTTTACAGCCTCGGACAACTTTCCGACTGGGAGGGCGACGCGCCCTACTTCTTCGAGTACTGGGACTACGACGACGGCGCGTACGTGTTCGAGGACTATGAGGCGTACGAGGCTTTGTACGTCGATCAGGCGATCGAGGATTACGCTTACGAGCAGGCGTACGACGAGGTGTGGGAGTACGAGGACTACTTCGAGTCAGAGGAGTTCGCCGCGAACACCATCGAATGGGAAGCGGCGGAACTCGAGGCCGAGGCGCTCGCGAACGAGGAATTCGAGTTAGCCAAGGGTGAAGCGGAGCTGGCCGACGCGGAAGCCGTGGTGGCCGAGGCCAACGGCGCGGAGTACGACACGTCAGATGCGAAGGCTCTCGCGGCCGACCATGCCAAGGTTGCAGCGGATGACGCAGCCGAGGCGACCGCGGCTGAAGAGGAAGCGGCCGATGCGGAAGCAGCAGACGCAGAGGCGGCCGATGCTGTAGCAGCGGACGCGGACGCAGCCGAGGCCGACCAGGCAGCGACGGACGAAGCACTTTCCGACGACGGTGGCGCAGACGACGCAGGCGAGGAACGTGACGAAGAGTAGGGAAACGGCAAGGTGCGAAGTTTTGCGCACATGTCACCCCTCACCCCTACCCCTCTCCCGTCGGGAGAGGGGTTCCGCTCCCGTAGTGCCTCTCCCGCGATTGGGTGCTCGGTGCGCGGTCCTACGCAAATTCCGACCGCAGTTTTTAGGGAATTCTCTTGAAAATCCGCCTAGCTGCACTGCTGCTTTGCTGCACCGCCGGTGCGTCCGCGCAGACCGACACGCAGGCACTGGTTAACGCCCGCCTTGTCGAGGCCCTCACGTGCGGCGCGGACAGCCTCGACATCGTCCGCTCGCTCGCGACGAAGCCCGAGGCGATCGCTCCGTTCGGAATGGCCGTAGTTGCCAACAACGGCGAAGGTTACGACGAGAAAATCGATATCTCGCTCCGCGATCCGCTGCAGCTCGGAGAGGCCACCTCAACGAAGGTCACACTCGCCTTCGAGAATCCCTTCAAGGAGTTCGGGGCTCTGGTGTTCGCCGAATTCAAGGGTGATCCGGCCGCGATGGTCCGGCATTTGGGACTGGTGCCCGGGAAGACAGCCAGCTACGCAATAGGGCGGTATGTGTCCCGGAACGCACGCAGCGGCCACTGCCCCGCGCATGTCGGCATGTCGGTGCTCGGCAAGGACCGTTTCGTACTCGGCTGCGGTTGGTGCAACGGCTGATGCGCGCCCAACGCAACCCGTTGCGCGCCCACGTAATGCGCATCCATGGGATTCCCCGCTTGATCTGTGCTCGGTGGCGCTGCGAAACTTGACTCCGGTCGACGGAGGTCTGGCATGTCAGAACCCATGAGTGAATCTGCACGGCAACGTGCCGTTGATATGTATCGCCTGGTCGATACGCTGCCGGAAACGGCTTATGAGGATGTCGTCAAGCTGGCTTCCGTGATTTGCGAAGTGCCGATAGCACTGGTGTCGCTGATCGACCGCGACCGGCAGTGGTTCAAGGCAAAGATAGGGGTGGACTTCAGTGGCAGCGGCCGCGATGTAGCCTTTTGCAATCACGCCATTCGCAACCCGGACCAACTCATGGAAGTGGCCGATACCCGTGAGGACCCACGATTCGCCGCGAATCCCATGGTGACGGGTGAAAACAATTTTCGCTTCTACGCTGGCATGCCGCTGGTGACACCCGAGGGCGCACCCATTGGCACCGTGTGTGTGCTCGATCGGGAACCGCGAAGTTTGAGCGAATCGCAGCGCAGCGCGATGGAGGTGTTGGCGCGGCTCACCATGGCGCTGATGGACGGCCGCCACCGTGAACTGGTGCATCAGCGCGAGGCTATGCTCGGCGGCGCCCTCGTTGAAAACGCAGCGGCGCCAGCGATCCCGTTTACCGTGGCGATCTTCGAATTACAGGACTATGCAACGGTTGCAGCGCGAATGGGCGAACGCCCACTCGAGCGGTCCCTGCGCCAACTCGATCATGTGCTTGAGGCGCAACTACATGCGGAGCGCCGCGAGAGCGTCAATCGCAGCTCGGGCAGCGCAGAAGCGATCGTGCTGCTCCATCCCGCTGACGCGGCTTCCGCGGTCGCTGCTCTGGAAGAGGCGGTGCGAACATTTGAAAATGCAAGCGGATTGCACTTTCTTTCGGCGTGGTCAACATCCACACACCCTCAAGAGCCGATCGATGTCGTCTTCCTGCGCGCCGACGAGGCACTAACCGAAATCAAGAACGCACGCGCGCTCAACTGATCCCGGAAGTTGCGTGGACGACCTCGTTGGACGCTCGCGCCACGATTCCGTAGACCGGTTTGCTCTCGTGCATATTTGACGAGATCGCGATATCGACCCAACAGACCAGGAGCAGACACGATGAGTACCAAAGCCTACGGCGCACATGCTGCCGACAAGCCGCTCGAGTCGATTGACATCGAGCGCCGCGAACCTGGTCCCCGCGATGTTGCGATCGACATCGCCTTTTGTGGCGTCTGCCATTCCGATCTCCACACCGTGCGTTCCGAGTGGGCTGGCACGCTTTACCCGTGTGTACCGGGCCATGAAATCGTGGGCCACGTCACCGCCGTCGGCAACGAGATCACGCGCTTCAAGATCGGCGATCCCGTTGGCGTGGGCTGCCTTGTCGGCAGTTGCCAACGTTGCGGTTCGTGCGCGGAAGGACTCGAGCAATATTGCGAGAACGGTTTCGTGGGCACCTACAACGGCCCGACCACCGACGCGCCGGGCCATACGCTCGGTGGCTATTCGCAGCGCATCGTCGTCGACGACAAATTCGTCTTGCAGATTCGTCATCCCGCAGAGCAACTTGCTGCAGTTGCACCGCTGCTCTGTGCGGGCATCACCACGTATTCGCCACTGCGGCACTGGCACGCGGGGCCGGGGAAGAAAGTCGGCGTCGTCGGCATTGGTGGCCTCGGCCACATGGGCCTCAAGATCGCGCACGCGATGGGTGCGCATGTGGTCGCCTTCACAACTTCGGTGGGCAAGCGGCAGGATGCGCTGGACCTTGGCGCGGACGAGGTAGCGATCTCAACCGACAAGGCACAGATGCGTGCGCACGCGGGGAGTTTCGATCTCATCCTCGACACCGTCGCGGCGAGTCATTCGCTCGATGCGTTCACCGCGCTGCTCAAGCGCGACGGCACGTTGGTACTGCTCGGCGTTCCCGAGCATGCGCACCCCTCACCCAACGTCGGCAATCTCATCTTCAAGCGGCGAGTGATTGCCGGTTCGTTGATTGGCGGGCTTCCCGAGACGCAGGAGATGCTCGATTTCTGCGCAGAGAAAGGCATCGTCTCGGACATCGAGATGATCACTGCGCAACAGATCGACACCGCGTACGAACGCATGGTGAAGGGCGACGTGAAGTACCGTTTTGTCATCGACACCGCATCCCTCGCCGACTGAGGCATGCGTGATGCGATGAGGGTCGTGCGACAAAGTTGCTGCAGACTCCCAGTTCCGTGCGCCTTCGAGAGTGATGCATGAGGAAGGCCGGCGACGTGGTGGTGATCGGCGCTGGCGTGTTCGGCGCATGGACGGCGTGGCATCTGTTGCGCGCTGGCCTGCGCGTGCTGCTGGTCGATCAATACGGGTCCGCGAATGCGCGCGCGAGTTCCGGTGGAGAGACGCGAGTCATTCGGATGGCTTACGGGCCAGACGAAATCTACACGCGGATGGCGCAGCAATCGCTTGGACAGTGGAAGCAATTCTTCGCTCACATAGAACGCCCCGAGCTGTTTCGAGAAACCGGTGTGCTCTGGTTAGCGGATGCCGATTACGCGCCGGCCGCGCAAGCGATTGCCGTATTGGCGCGCAATGGTGTGCGCCACGAAGTGCTCGATACCGATGCACTGGCTCGTCGATTTCCGCAGCTCGTTGTCCCGTCCGGCGGGTGGGCGATCTTCGAGCCAGACAGCGGCGCCCTGCTCGCGCGTCGGGCCTTACAGGCGTTGGTGAAAGACAACCTCCGCGCGGGTGCCGAACTGCGCATCGATCATGTGACCGCGCCGGTGGGGGACACGCATCTGGGAGAGATCAGGACCTCCTCCGGCGAAACCATCAGTGCAGGGCACTTCGTATTCGCCTGCGGACCTTGGCTCGGACGAGTGTTGCCCGATGTGCTTGCCGAGCGCATCTTTCCCACGCGCCAGGAAGTGTTCTACTTTGGTGCAGCGCCAGGCGATCATCGTTTTGCATCCCCGGCCCTTCCCATCTGGCTGGACTTCGAACGCGGCTATTACGGCATGCCCGGCATTGATGGCCGCGGGTTCAAGATCGCGCACGACACGCACGGAGAGGCCGTCGATCCCGACACCGTGGATCGCCTGCCAACTCCGGAACGCATCGCGCACGCGCGCGGGTTTCTTGCGCGGCGCTTCCCGGGATTGGCTTCGGCACCGCTGCTCGGTGCCGAAGTCTGCCAGTACGAAAACACTTCGAACGGCGACTTCGTCATCGATCGCCATCCCGCATTCGACAATGTCTGGATTGCCGGCGGCGGCTCCGGTCACGGTTTCAAACATGGCCCGGCGGTCGGCGCTTACCTCGTCGAACGCATGCTGCGGGACGGACCCGTCGAGCCGCGTTTCAGTCTCGCTACGAAGGCATGCGAGCAGAAACGCGAAGTGCATTGACCACGTTGCGCGGGATCGGAGCTGCCGGAACCGTGGTTGTCTACATCCGCCACCACGCGTAGCACGCAGCCGCCGCGAGCGCGGCATAGAGCAGTGCACCGAGTGGGCGCGACGCTACGAGTTTCCAGTCGGTCAACGACGGCAGGCACGACACCCCCGCGCTCGCCGCGACGTACAACAAAGCCCAGTGCACCCAGCTCGCAGCGTCAACGCGCACTGCCTGAAACAGCGCCAGCACAGCGAGCGGCGCGAGGAGCAATGGTGCGAGGCCGATCGGCACCGCGTTGAACCAGCGCACCTGCCGCATGCCGACCGAGCCGAGCCGCCAGCCGCGCTCCGCACGCATGGGCACGACGCTGAGCGAACTCGGCTGGCCACCAAGCAACGTCGCCACCACCCAGTGCGCGAGTTCGTGCAGGACCGTGCCGGGCCACACCAGCAACGCATACAGCGGCATCCAG
>JBKJND010000371.1:0-5535 GCA_046596095.1 Ahniellaceae bacterium
TGGTTTGGTTGCCCGCGGGGCACACAGTGGGAGTCTCCACCGCTGCGCCAAGAATTGCGACGGTGGCATCGATGGTCGCGACGCCCTATCGCCCCTCATAAAACCCGTTGAACTCTGTGCCTCAGTTATCGATCGTTCGCCTCTGCGATCAGACTTGCAGTTGAGTGGCGCGGCCACGGGCGGAGCGGCGTGTAGCCCGCCGCCGTCATTCGCTGCAGATGAACTTTGGCGCGCTCCTCGTCGCCGAGCAAGCGTTGCGTCCGAACCAGTGGTTCCAGACGCATGAAGGGCGGCGCAGCGGCTGAATCGCCCTCAAGCAGAATGGCCTCGGCACGCCGCCATCGCGCTTGCGCGGTGCGCAAGTCTCCGAGCCGATGCCGCAGGCTGCCGTCAAGGATTTCGAGGTTGGCGAGGCTGACGCGCAGGATCTCGCTGGGACGATCAGCCCAGCCCGGCTCGAGCACGCCGCGCGCGAAATCCAGCCACGTGCGGGCGGAGTCGTCGTCACCGGACGCCAATGCCAGTTCAGCCAGCAGCAGTTGTGTTCGCGCGAGCCAGCTCAGCACGCGGCTGTCGCGCGGTTCGGCGGCGTGAACTTTGGCGAGCATGGCTTGCGCTTCGGTGGCTTCGAGCAACGTTGCCTCCGCCGCGCCAGCCATGCCCAGACGTGCGCGCCACCACTTGCACGTGGCCGCGGCAACAGCCCAGGCCGCATTGCCGGGATCATGGCGCACCAGTTGAGCGGCAGCAGTGTTTGCAGAGTCGATCCAGCGTCGAGCGCCTGCCGTGTCGCCGCCCAGCGCGAGCGCCTCAGCCAGATAGATCTGCTGGAGCAGGGCTTCCAGTCTCCATTTGATGTTGTCCGGTTCGCTCTGGCGATTTCCGGACAGCGCGGATTCGGCCGCGGCAAAATATCGTTGGGCTTCGCCGAGGCGACCGCTACGCAGACTCAACGCGCCCAGCCACGATTCAACATCGGCGGCCTCATGCCGCAACAAAGTGTCGGCGGGATGGGCTGCGCGCCATTTCGCGTACGACTCGCGCTCGGCAAGAAATGCTCGTTCCGCATCGACGTAACGGCCCTGGCTTTCGTCGAGCACCGCGAGATTGTGTTGACCGTAGGCCGCCTCGCGCTGCCAGTCGAACTTGCCGCGATCCATCGCCGCAAGTTCCTGCGTGCTGTCGCGGTAACGGCGCAACCAGTCGCCGGCGATGTCGAAGCGATTCTGCCGCCACGCGGTCTGGCCGACCCAGTACTGCGCTTGCGCAAGGTCGTAGAGGCGCTGGCCATCCGCGGGCTGGCGAGCGCGCAGGGCCAATGCGCGTTCGTGCGCCTGGGTGAAAGCGGCCATCGCTTCGACGTGATTGCCCTCGTTCCAGCGCACCTGTCCGATGCCGATCAAGGACCGGCCCTGCTCGGCCAGCGCGCGATCGCTGAGATCGCGTGCATCGAGCGATGCGAAATACGTGGTCGCCTTGTCGTCGACCACGCGCATCAGATCGAGCCGCCCCACCGTCGTGAGCTTCTCGCGCAGGTTGCCGAGCATGAAGCCGAGCAGGTCCTCGGCTTGCGCCTGACGGCGCTCGGCGTCGCCCTGCGCCAGCACCGCAGTGATCGCCAGGCCGCTGGTCACCAGCATGCCGAGCACCGAGGCGGCGACCATCGCGGCCATGCGCCGGTGGCGCCGTTGCGCATCGCGCTGCACCAGCGTATCGAGCCCGACACCCAGCAATCCCGCAACGATCTTGAGGAACGCGCGGTCGCGCCCGTCGCCTTCGCGGCGCGCGTCGGCCGCGAGCGGTTCGGAACGCGCGCCATCGGCGCACTGTCCCATCAGTGCCGGCGGAAAGCATTCGAGTGCTGGATCCGAACTGCCGGGTTCACCGGAAGCGATCAGACAAAGTATTCGGTCATCGCCGTGACTGGCACGGAACGCTTCGATCTCGGCGTTGACCCAGCGCGATTGCGCCGCTGCCGTCGAGCAGATCACGATCAGCGCTTCAGACTCCGCAATGATGCCGCGCAGCGTTGCGCCAAGGTCGGCCGCACTCGGCAACTCGTCGCGGTCGCGAAAGAAAGCGCCGAGGCGCGCGCCGATGAGGCCGTGCGTGCCTGTGGTTCCCACCAGGCGTGGCGGCACACGATAGTTTTCCAGGCGACGCAACAACCATCGCGCCCACGCCGCGTCGACCGTGCAGTAACTGATGAAAGCCCGATAGCGCATGGCGGTATCCGATAGTGACTGGGGACTTGCCGGTGGCGCGTCTCCAGTGCCGGCATCGTCGTTCGCGTGAGCCGACCAAGTCAAGCGCGCGCGGGATGGTCTAACGAGGAAGTGGGCGAACGGTGCCAGGTTCACTTCCGGACGAGAGTGGCCGGCGTTGTTTACAGCCGATCTAAACGCGACTGGAATTCAAGTGGACCTGGCACCGTTCTTCCTGCACCGTTCTTCCTGTTCTTCCCACTACGGAATTTGCCCCGTCGGCGAGTGGCGCATGCTGGAGTCCGGCGAGCTCGATCGACTTTTCAGCTGTTGACGCGTGTGCTCGATCGGCACGAGCGTCGCGCGGCAGGCCGTCGTCCGCTCAGGGGCCGCGAAATTGCCCATAGGGATTGATGGCGGTGCCCTGCCACCAGTTCTTCTCGGGTCCGAGGACGAAGATCGCGAAGTGCAGATGCGGCGCTTCCAGATTCGCGTTGCCGCTGTAGCCGACCGTGCCGATGACATGCCCGCGCTTCACCTTCTGGCCTTCAACCAGACCGATTGCGTATCGATCCAGGTGCGCGTAGTAAAACGCGTGCTCGCCGGCCTCATCGAACTGGTAGATCGTGAGCCCGCCGGGCTTGCTCTCGAACAGTTTGACGATGGTGCCGTCTGCTACCGCGAGCACCGGCGTTCCGGTCGGCGCCATGATATCGATCGCATCGTGGCTGCGGCCGGTGCCGCGCGCGTCGGCGAACGTGTCGGACAGTTGCGCGTAGGCCATGCCAGCGACGGGGATCAGCAGGTCGAGTGCAAGCGGTGTGACCGGCGTCGCGGTGTCCGCGGGATTCGTCGGCGCGACTGCGGTCGAAGGCAGCGAAGCAGCAGGTGGCGCGATCGCATGCGGGGCGTCGGCCGGCAGTGCAGGCGGAAGCTCCGACAGCAGCGGCCTTGGCAGGGTCGCCGCGGGCAACTCATCGGTGCCGGTGAGTCGCCCTTGCGGCATGCCCGTGTCGCGCCCCTTCTGCGCGCTTTCCGCGTCGACGGGAGTCGCTCGTACGTTGATCGACATAACTCGCGGGCCCGCTGCACTCGTTGGCTGCGGCGACCCGTCGGGCCACAGCAGCCGCGTGCCGACGACGCCGCATATGACTCCGGCAACAAAGAGAATGACGCACAAGCGTGATGTTCTGCCGCGTCTGTCCCGACTATTCACGCAGAACGACGGGCATTCCCGCCTCGATCACTTTCGACAGCAACTCCGCGTTCCAGTTGGTCAGTCGAATGCACCCGTGCGATTCGGTCTTGCCGACGCGCGAAGGTTCCGGCGTGCCATGGATTCCATAGTGCTCCTTCGACAAATCGATCCATGCCACGCCGACCGGATTGTTCGGACCGGGCGGCAACGTGGCTTTGCTATGGGTCGGGTCGGCGTCCCAGAACAGCTCGGGGTTGTAGTGGAACGTGGGGTTCACGGCGATGGAGTCGACCTTCCAGTCGCCGACAGGTAGAGGGTCGTGTTCGCTCCCGGTCGACGAAGGGAACTGCACGATTACCCGATCTTCACCATCCACGAGCATCACGACCTTGTCGGACTTGTCGACGATCACCCGGGCGAACCCTTCAGCCGCTGGTGCATCGAGCACGTTGGGAACGCGGATGACTGCGCCGGCCGTTCCGAGCGACTTGCCGGGATTGAGCGACGCCAGCAAGCCGGGGCTCGCATGGAAGCGCTCTCCCAGCGCTTCGTCCACCGACGTGTAACCGAGCGCAGGCAGCTTCGACCGCTCAACCAGATCTTCCGGCAGCTGCTCGAACGGCCCAGCGACATCCGCGGCAACCACCGTGTAGTCCACCAGCGTGGGCACCGTATCGCGTTCGAGCTCGGCCCACGTCGCGGGGCCGAGACGGCCGTCGTCATCGAGTTCGCGACTACGCTGGAAGCCGGCCAGCGCTGCGGTGAAATTGGATCCCGAGCGACCATCGATTTCGCCGGGAAAGAAGTGGGCGCGATCGAGCAGGACCTGCGCGCGCAGCACCGTCTGGTCTTCCGCTGGGGCGTCCACGATTGGCGCGCTCGCCACTTCTCCGGTGCCTGCCGCATCGACGGATGCAGACTCCGTCGCGACCGCTGCCGTCGCTTCGGAAGCGTGTGCGGCCTGTCCGGCCATCGGCGTGTCCTCGTATGCCAATGCAGAGCACGCCACGCACAGTAAAGACAGGGTTGCCAGGAAAAAACCTGCCGGTCTGTTACGGATCATGGTCCCGCCTCGCGCTCGAATGACCGCGAATATGATTGCGCACCCCTGAACGCAGTGTGGCGAGTGAAGTCGCTCGCGCGCTCTTTGCGCGCCGTTACCCGTCGGTTCTTTCCTTTCGTGGTGAGCCCGTCGAACCAGAAACGGCCCGAACCGGTGCGCTTGCAAGCACGAGGGTAGCTGTGCAGAGCGGACCACGCCGCGTGCTGAAGGTGATCTCGACACCCTGCGGCCGCGGCGCCATTGACGAATCCTGTCCGTCGACCGTTGCTGTCGCGCTCGATTCCTTCCGCGACGTTCTCCTGCTCGCTGTGGTCGAGGCCCACCGCATCAAACGCGCGCGCGTTGAGCCACATGCGCTCACCCTGCGCCGAGAGCATCATTGCCGGGCGCTGCTCCACGATGCCTTCAAATGCGCGAGCCGGTGAGTCGCGTTCGAGCATGTCGTCGCGCCAGCCGCGCGCGATGAACCATTCCTTCGCGGACGACTTCGCAGCGCAGTTCTTGATCGTGCGTCGCAGCTCGGCCGCGTTCAGCGCGTCGTTGAGACGACAACGCAGCAGCCAAACACCCGCCGACATCGGATGCATGTGCGCGTCGTGCAATCCCGGCAGCACCATGCGTCCTTCCAGTTCGACGATGCGCGTCTTCGGCCCTGCATGTTGTGCGATCGCACGCTCGCCCCCGACCGCGAGGATGCGTCCCTGCGCAATCGCGACCGCTTGCGCGAGGGGCCGCGAAGGATCCATGGTGTGGATAGCACCACCGCGCAAAATAACGTCAGCGTATTGCTGCGCCGCCCTTTCGGCGCGCGCAGCGAGCCTCGGCGCGAACGCGCACGACAGCCAGCACAACGCGGCCAGTACGACTGTGGCGTGCGGGCTTGAGCACATCACGCGCTTGCGCGCGAAACACGTTGGGAACTGTTGCAGTGCAAAGCCTCCAGGATGCGTGGCATGTTTTCCCCAAAACTGCACTCTGACCCCCTGTTCTCCGACCGAGCTTCACTGAGCGCAGCCACCTGCGCCGCGCGCTGAAAGCAATCCCGATACTGCTCTTCTGTTGCCGATGAG
>JBKJND010000372.1:0-3356 GCA_046596095.1 Ahniellaceae bacterium
ATCGCACTGTTCGACCGCACGGGGCGCGGCCTTGCGCTCACGCGCGAAGGCGTAATGCTGCACGAGATGGCGCGCCCGTTGATCGAGGGTCTGGACCGTCTCGATGGCGACTTCTCAGCCCAGCGGCGCGGGCTCGGACCCGTCGAACTCAACATTGCGGCGGGTGCGTCGACTATCCAGTACTTGTTGCCGCCGCTGGTGCGAGCATTTCGCGAGCGGCATCCGGACGTGCGCCTGACACTGCACAACGTCACCGGCCAGGACGGGCTCGGTCTCTTGCGCAGCGACTCGGTCGATTTTGCGATCGGTTCGATGCTCGATGTGCCAAACGATCTTTCGTACGAGCCCGTATACCGATTCGATCCGGTGCTGATCACGCCCCTCGATCATCCGCTCGCATCGAAAAAGGAAATCACGCTGGCCGATATCGCGCCGTTTGGTTTGATTCTGCCGCCGCGTCGCCTCACGACGTATCGCATGATCGACCTCGTGTTCCAGCAGGCCGGCGTGCCGTATCAGGTCGCGCTCGAAGTCGGCGGCTGGGAACTCATCAAACAATACGTCGCGATGGGACTCGGCATTTCCATCGTCACCGCGATCTGCCTCACGCCGGAGGATCGCGTCGCGCGGCATAACCTCAATCGCTATTTCCCGCAGCGGAGCTACGGCGCGGTGGTGCGCAAAGGCAAGTTCCTCGGTAGCGAGGCGCGCGCGTTTCTCGATCTGTTGAAACCCAGCTTGTTCGGCGCACGCGAATACGATCAAGCCGGCCACTCGGAGCGTTAGACGGCAACGTCAACGCGTCAGGTGTCGGACCACATGCGAAAAAGGTTGGTGCGCACGGATTCAAGCAGCACCTGCGCGCGCTCACGCTGTGCGTCGCTGCCGATGAGGCCCCGCAATTCGTCGACTTGATTCAGCAGATCGCGCCGATGCGCGTCTGCGATAAAACTCTGCAGCCAGCTGATGCCGACCAGACGCACCCCGCGCGTGACCGGCGCCACGCGATGAATGGTGGTGGATGGATACAGGATCGCGTCGCCGGCCACCAGCTTGAAACCGCGCACGTCGCCGCCCCATTCGAACTCGAGTTCGCCGCCGTCGTATTCGTCGGGCTCCGAAATGAATACGGTGCAGGAAAGATCGGAACGCATCGGTGGTTGCGAGGGAAACATGGCCGCGTCGACGTGCCAGCCGTACGTCATGCCCGGCTGATAGCGCACCATCGTGGGACGCGCAATCTGGCGCGGCCAGCTGAGCGCGCTCAATTGCGGATGCGCTATCAAGGCATCGCGCAGGATCAGCCCTGCCTCGGCCGCGCGCTGATCCGTGTGCGCGATCTGCTCGTTGCGCTTGACGGTCGAGTCTGAATTGGTGAGCCGGCCATCGACGAACTCAAGCGTCTCGGCGAGCGCGCGCAGCCGCGTCAGCGCCGCAGGCGAAAGGACTCGGGAAAGCTGCTGGATCATGGCGTCGGATGATAGCGAGCCATTGAACTCGCGCGGCATTCGCCGGGATTGTCAGGCGGTGCCGCGGGTCTTGCCTTGCCAAGGCTTGTAAAACTCGCGCACCCGCGCCATGTCGGCAGCCAGATCGCCGGTCATTGTGAGTGCGGGGCCGACTCCGATAAGTCGTTCCGGGTAGTGAAAATACACGCACACCACCGGCACCTGCGCCGCGCGCGCTATGTGCCAGAAACCGCTCTTCCAGTGTTCCACACGGCGGCGTGTGCCTTCCGGTGCGATCACCAGCCACAGTTGCTCGGCATTGCGAAAACGCGCCGCCATGGCAGGCACTACGCCATGCGCGTTGCCGCGATCGATGGGCACCGCGCCGAGTGCGCGCAGCAGCGGCGCGAGCAAGGGGTTGAAAAGCTCGCGCTTGGCCATGATCTCGACGCGCAACCCAAGCGCGAGTTTGGCCGCCATCCCCCAAATGCCGTCCCACCATGACGAATGTGGCGCGACAATAAGGATCGCCTTGTCGACCTCGGCAAATCGGCCCGTCATTTTCCAGCCACCCAGCGCGAGCACGCTGCGCCCGAGCCACCGCACGAATGCACCATGCGTGCGCGGCGCCGTGAGCGGCATCACTTGATCGACCCAATCGTCGCTGCTCATCAGTCCAACTCGCGTGGAGGCGTACCGCGACGCTTCTTTATGGTCGAACGCACCTTCTTGGCATCGAGCCGACGCTGACGCGAGGCACGCGTAGGCCTGGTCGCGACGCGCGGCTTGGCGACTGCGTCGGCCGCAAGGATCAGCGCTGCGAGCCGCACGCGCGCGTCGTCGCGATTGCGATCCTGCGAACGAAAGCGCGAGGCGGAAATCACGACCACGCCGTCGTCGGTGATGCGGCGATCGCGGCGCGCCAGCAAACGCGCGCGCAAAGGCTCCGGCAACGACGGTGAGTGCGCGGCATCGAAGCGCAACTCGACCGCGGTCGAGACCTTGTTGACGTTCTGCCCGCCCGGACCCGACGCGCGCACGAAGCGTTCGACGAGCTCGTCGTCGGCAATCGAAATCTCGGGCGTGATCTCCAGCATGCGCAAAGTCTAGCCGAGGCGCGAAACTGCATCGCGCCCGCAGGTCAGGTGGGCTTTGCCGACCTGACGCGCATGGGTGGCGTGTGGTCAGGTCGCTGGCGCGACCTGACCTGCATTTCAGCAGCGAATCGGATGGCGAGCGCGGCTATTCGCGGCGCGGCCAGGCGCTGATGAAGGCCGCCAGCGAGCCCAATCCCGCAAACAAGACCGGCAGCGGCAGACCCAGGAGCGTTGGACCCGCGGATGGAAACGCGAACAACACCACCGCGGCCACCAGCAATGCCGCACCGACGATGGCGTACACCGTCTTGCGCTGGCCGTCGCGCGAGATGCGCACCAGTGCATCGAGCTCGCGCGAACGCATCTGCACAGCGTGCTGACCCTGCACCTGTTGCGTCAGCCACGCGTGCAGCAGGCGCGGCATGTCGGGTGCGTGCGTGATGAGTTCCGGCAGGCGCTTGCGGAATTCGTTGACCAGTCGCTGCGGGCTGTAGCGTTCGACCAGAATCTGCTGGAGCACCGGCTTCGCGACGGCCCAGATGTCGAGCTTTGGGTCGAGGCGTCGGCCGACGCCTTCAATATTGAGCAGCGTCTTCTGCAGCAGGATCAACTGCGGCTGCAAGGTCAGCTCGTAACGCTGCGCTGTACGGAAGAGTTTAATCAGGACTTCAGCAAGAGATATTTCCGACAGCGGCCGCGTGAAGTACGGCTCGCTCACGGCGCGCGCGGCAGCCTCAAGCTCATCGATGCGCACGTGCGCCGGCATCCAGCCGGCCTCGACGTGCAGCTCCGCAATGCGCCGGTAATCGCG
>JBKJND010000115.1:0-3701 GCA_046596095.1 Ahniellaceae bacterium
GTCGGGTCGAGAGCCCGCGCGGTGCGCGCCCGCCAGCGCGCAACAATGCAAGCCCGGCGCGCCACGCACGCCGTCCGCACGCGCACGCGACCGCGCGGGAGGGATCGCCGCAGCCGCGTCCTACGCATCAGCGCCCGGCCGGGCCCCGGACCGATCGCGATCGCGGCCAACGCCCGCAACAACCGCGCGCGCGTTGAAGCCTGCGATGCAACTTCAAGACCATGATGCCGCGCGCGAAAAACGCGCGGCGCGGAGCTGCACATGAGCACTGCTGAGCTCGAAACCGGCACGTTTCGCGATCTGGGGCTGCCAGAGTCGTTGCTGACGACGTTGGCGACGGTCGGCTACGAATCGCCTTCACCGATTCAGGCTGCGACCATTCCGCAATTGCTTGCAGGTCGCGACGTTGTTGGGCAAGCCCAGACTGGTACCGGCAAAACGGCAGCTTTCGCGTTGCCGATCCTGGCGCGGCTGACGCCAGGCTCGCGCAAACCGCAGGCCATGGTGCTGACGCCCACGCGCGAACTCGCGATCCAGGTTGCGGAAGCGTTCCAGCGTTACGCGCACGACCTGCCGGGCTTCCAGGTGCTGCCCATTTACGGCGGGCAAAGTTACGCGCCGCAGCTCTCGGCGCTCAAACGCGGCGTGCAGGTTGTGGTCGGAACGCCAGGACGTTTGCTCGATCACCTCGACCGGCGCTCGCTCGATCTTTCCGAACTTAAATATCTCGTGCTCGACGAAGCCGACGAGATGCTCCGCATGGGCTTTATCGACGATGTCGAGAAGATCCTCGCGGCGACCCCGGCGGGCCGCCAGATCGCATTGTTCTCGGCCACCATGCCTGCGCCGATCCGGCGCATCGCCAAGACGCACCTCAAGGATCCGGCCGAGGTCACGATCACGTCGAAGACCTCGACCCTGGTCAGCACGCGCCAGCGCTACTGGATGGTCAGCGGTGTGCACAAGCTCGACGCGCTGACGCGCATCCTCGAAGCCGAGCCGTTCGACGCGATGATCGTGTTCGCGCGCACCAAGCAGGCCACCGAAGAGTTGGCGGAAAAACTCTCGGCGCGTGGTTTCAACGCCGCCGCAATCAACGGCGATCTGGCGCAGGCCCAGCGCGAACGCGCGATCGCGCGCCTGCGCGACGGCCAGCTCGATATTCTCGTGGCAACGGATGTGGCGGCGCGCGGCCTCGATGTCGAACGCATTACCCACGTACTCAACTACGACATTCCCTACGACACCGAAAGCTACGTGCACCGCATTGGCCGCACAGGCCGCGCGGGTCGCAGCGGCGAGGCGATCCTGTTCGTGGCACCACGCGAGCGCGGAATGCTGCATGCGATCGAGCGCGCCACGCGCCAGCCCATCACGCCAATGGAACTGCCGAGCGTCGACAAGGTCAACGACCGGCGCATGGAGAAATTCCGCGGCCGCATCGATGCGGCGCTGAGCGGCGACGCACAGGATATGTTCCGGCAACTCATCGAGGATTACGAGCGCGAGCGCAACGTGCCCGCAATCGAGATTGCCGCCGCACTTGCACGCGCGTTGCAGGGCGACGAACCGTTGCTACTCAAGGCCGATCCGCCGCCGCGCACGCAAGCCACGCGTGAATACGCACCGCGCGAGTCGCGCGAATACGGCGCACGCACGCGCAACGACACCGGTCGCCCGGCCCGCTTCGAACGACCAGCCGACTCGAATCGCGCGCCGCGTTTCGAACGCTCAACTGAATCTTCCGATCGAGCACCACGCTTTGAGCGCCCAGCCGATTCGTCGGACCGTGCGCCGCGTTTCGAGCGTGCGCACGAGCCCAAGCCGCATTTCGAGCGGATGGGATCAGGCGACGCGGTCGAGCGCGCACCTCGTACGGCGCGTCCGAGCGACGCGGACAAGGAAACCTATCGTCTGGCAGTTGGGCGCGAACACGGAGTACTGCCGAAGCACATCGTCGGCGCCATCGCCAACGAAGCTGGCCTCGACGCGCAACACATTGGCCGTATCGAGATCGAGGAAAGTACGACCTTGGTCGATCTGCCGCGCGGCATGCCCGATGACCTCGTTTCGCATCTGAAATCCGTGCGCGTATGCGGCAAGCCGCTGCGCATCGAGCGATACGACCCTTCGCGCGGTGCGCCTGCAGCCCGTCCCGACGCCAAGCCTCGCGCTTTCGCACCGCGCGGCGAGGGGGCACCGAAGCGTCCCTTCAAGCCTCGTCCCGCCCGCTAATCGTTTGGTGCGGCCCGTCGCGCGCCTGGCGCGCTCCTGCAAGATTTCTTTTCTCTCGCAGGTGCGGGCGGGCCATGCCCGCGACGGGTCGCGCCGCGGGCTGAACGCAAGCCGCATTGTGCGCGGCGCGGCAGGCGTCGGACACCACGGGAAGTGGCAGCATGTCATTCCCGATGGCAAGGAGATTCCGATGCATACCGTACGCATACGCGTGACCGGATCTTCCGACGACGCGCGCGCGTTGATGGACCAGCTGCAGGGACTGCGCGGCATCGAACATGTCGAGGAAGTCGCAGACCTGATGCCGCACATGGACGACTACGATTCAAGTTCGGCAGGGCTTGCCAGCGACAGCGGACCCGGAATCCACTCACTCGAGATCAATGCGCCCAATGCCGCGTCCGCCGAGCGGGTGCGTGAGGCCGCCGAAGCCATCGCCTTCGATCTCGATCTGATGGTCGAATTCATCGACGAGGATGAGGAGGGGTGAGCGGGGAATTGTCGCGGCACTGCCGCGACCCCGCGAACGCCCGAAACAGGATGTTTCGGGCCGGATTCGACTTGGCGAGCGCAGGATGCGCAGAGCCTAGTCGAACGTCGAAGAACCACGGCGCTTCAGCACTCGAAAACGCTCGCGAGCCACTGGCTCGCGCGACTGCGAACGCCCGAAACAGGATGTTTCGGGCCGGATTCGACTTGGCGAGCGCAGGATGCGCAGAGCCTGGTCGAACGTCCAGACACCAGAGCTGCTCAAATTGAAACTCCCTGCCGAGCAATCCAATCGCACGACCACCAAACCAAAAGCCTACGACCGCCACTACTTCGATCGCTGGTATCGCGATGCGGGCATCCTTGATCGCGCGGCACTCTCGCGCAAAGTCGCACTCGCCGTGTCCGTCGCGGAATATCACCTCGGCCGTTCCGTACGTACTGCTCTCGACATCGGCGCCGGCGAAGGCGCATGGCGCGCACCGCTACTGCGCCTGCGTCCCGATCTCAGGTACCTCGGCTTCGACAGCAGCGAATACGCGGTGGCGCGCTACGGCGCGCGCCGCAATCTCCACCTCGCGAAGTTCTCGGACTTCGCCCAACTCAGGCCCTGCCCACCCGTCGATCTTCTGATCTGCAGCGACGTGATGCATTACCTTCCCACTAACGAAATCAATCGTGGCCTGCCCGGCCTCGCAGCCCTCTGCGGCGGCGTCGCGTACCTCGAAACCTGGACGCGCAACGACGCGTTCGAGGGCGATTGCATCGATTTCAAGCCGCGCAGCGCCGCGTTCTATCGCACGCGCTTCCAGCGCGTCGGCTTCAAGGAACTTGGCACCCACTGCTGGCTCTCTCCTGCGATCCTCGCCGGCGCGTCCGCACTGGAATTGCCCGGGTAGGCAATATGCTGTTGTAGAGCGGTGCCTGACGTTTCCCCGGTTCTTGTTCGCTTTTGCTCTTTGGAATCAGCGCCTTGC
>JBKJND010000398.1:0-3493 GCA_046596095.1 Ahniellaceae bacterium
GCATGCTTCCACTGACCGACATCAAGTTGCCGCTGGGCCACACCGAATCCGTGCTCACCGCAGTGGTGCTGGCTCGGCTCGGTATCGCCGCGAAGGACCTGACGGGCTACACGATCGCCAGGCGCAGTTACGACGCGCGCAAGCGCGGGGCGATCGTGCTCATCTATTCGGTCGACGTGGAAACGCCGCGCGAGGCCGATGTGTTGCAACGCGTAACGCGCGCGCGGAAATCGAAGTCGCCGATCAAGGTCCTGCCGACGCCCGATACGACTTACAAGTTCGTCACGCGTGCGCCGGATAACCTCGCGCTACGCCCAATCGTGGTCGGTCTCGGGCCTTGCGGCTTGTTCGCGGGGCTCGTGCTGGCGCAGATGGGTTTCCGGCCGATCATCCTCGAACGCGGCAAGGCGGTGCGCGAGCGGACCAAGGACACCTGGGGATTTTGGCGCAAGAAGATCCTCGACTCTGAATCCAACGTGCAGTTCGGCGAAGGTGGCGCGGGTACGTTTTCCGACGGCAAGTTGTACAGCCAGATCTCCGACCGCCTGCATCATGGCCGCAAGGTGCTGACCGAGTTCGTGGCCGCGGGTGCGCCCGAGGAAATCCTCTACGTCAACAAGCCGCACATCGGCACCTTCCGGCTGGTGACGATGGTGGAGCATATGCGCAGGGCGATCGAAGCGCTCGGTGGCGATATCCGTTTCAGCCATCGCGTCGACGACCTGCTGGTCGAGACCGATGCGAGAGGTCAGCGCCACGTGCGCGGAGTGACCCTGGCCAACGGCGATGAGCTGCGTGCCGACCACGTGGTGATGGCGCTCGGGCACAGCGCGCGCGATACCTTCGCGATGCTGCACGAGCGTGGAGTTTTCCTGGAAGCGAAACCGTTTTCGATCGGTTTTCGTATCGAGCATCCGCAGTCGCTGATCGACCAGGCGCGCTTCGGGCCGCAGGCCGGACATCCGCTGCTCGGCGCTGCCGATTACAAGCTCGTTCACCACGCCAGCAACGGACGTTCGGTCTACAGCTTCTGCATGTGCCCCGGCGGCACCGTAGTCGCGGCCGCGAGCGAGCCCGGACGCGTCGTCACCAACGGCATGAGCCAGTACTCGCGCAACGAACGCAACGCCAATGCCGCGATCGTGGTCGGTATCACGCCGGAAGACTTCGCGCTGCACGGCGAAGGTCCGCTCGCGGGCATTGCTTTGCAACGGCACTGGGAGTCGCTCGCGTTCGAACTCGGAGGCGGCGAGTACGAAGCACCGGCGCAACTGGTCGGCGACTTCATCGACAACCGCGCCTCGACCGCGTTCGGCGCAGCGCTGCCGTCGTACACGCCGGGCGTGCGACTCACCAACCTCGATGCTTCATTGCCGCAGTATGCGATCGACGCAATCCGCGAGGCATTGCCGGCGTTCGACAAGCAGCTCAAGGGTTTCGCGATGCACGACGCGCTGCTGACGGGGGTCGAGACACGCACCTCGTCGCCACTGCGCATCACCCGAGGCGCAGACGGCCACAGCGTCAACACGCGCGGGTTATTTCCCGCCGGCGAAGGCGCCGGCTATGCCGGTGGCATTCTTTCCGCGGGTGTCGATGGCATCAAGGCCGCCGAAGCCGTGGCGTTGAGCATCATGGCGAACATTCCCGCGCCTTCCGGTCCCACGCGTTAATTACCTCCGTCCCCTTTTTGTGAGACTTCGCATGTCTGCATTCGCCATCCAGACCCGCAACTTGAGTCGCGTATTCCCCGGCGGCCACGGCGTGCGCGAACTGGACCTCGAAGTCCCGCGCGCCTGTGTGTACGGCTTCCTCGGACCCAACGGCGCCGGCAAGACCACCACGATCCGTTTGTTGCTGGGACTGTTGCGCGCGCAGCACGGCGAGATCGAAGTACTCGGCCAGCCGCAGCGCGGCGCAGCGCTGTCCGGTGTGGGCGCGCTCGTGGATTCGCCTTCGCTCTATCCGCACCTGAGCGGCATCGACAACCTCGAAGTCACCCGTCGGCTGCTCGGGAACGTCCATCGCGAACGCGTCGCCGAGGTTCTGGAGCGCGTGGATCTCGCACGCGATGGCCAGCGCAAGGTTCGCGAATACTCACTCGGCATGCGCCAGCGACTGGGGCTGGCCCTGGCGCTGCTCGCGCGACCGCGGCTGCTGGTGCTCGATGAACCCAGCAACGGACTCGACCCGGCAGGCATCCAGGATATGCGAGTGCTACTGCGTTCGCTGGTCAAGGACGATGGCCTGAGCGTGTTCGTGTCGAGCCACCTGCTCAGCGAAGTGGAGCTGATCGCCGACCACATCGGCGTACTGCACCAGGGCCGCCTGCGCTACCAGGGATCGCTCGAAGCATTGCGCGACAGCCTTCCCTCGACGCTGGACGTTCGATGCGATGCGCCGCAGCGCGCAGCCGAATTACTCGAACAGTTCGGCTGCACGTTGCGCAGGTGTGATGCCGATCTGCTGCAGGTGCAATGCACCACGCATCCCGACAACGCGATCAATCGCCATTTGGTCGAACAGGGCATCGCCGTCTCGCAGCTGTACCGAGCGCCAGTGTCGCTTGAGCAGGCGTTCTTCGAACTGACGCAGCAACAGGAGCGCTCCGCATGAGCCGCGCCCATGCACTGGGCCGCGCGTTGTGGGCTGAGCAGCTCAAATTGCGCGGCACGCTCGCGCTCTGGTTGAGCCTGATCGCACCGGCAGTGATCGTGGGCCTGTACGTGTTGCAACTCAGTTTCCAGAAAGCACCCAAGGTGATCCCGGACACTGAAGCCGCATGGTTCCAGCTCGGCCAGACGTGCCTTGCACTGTGGGCCATGCTGATGCTGCCGCTCTTCATCACGCTCGAGGCTGCGCTGCTCGGCGCGCTCGAGCACGGCGAGCGGCAGTGGAAGCACCTGCTGGCGCTACCGCTCCCGCGCGGCGCGCACTACCTCGCCAAGCTGATCACGCTCGCTGCGCTGCTGCTGATTGCGATGTTGTTGCTCATCGTGGTGCTGATGCCATTAGGCGGCTGGCTGCTCGGCCTGCTCAGCCCGATGCCGTTGACCGGCTGGCCACCCATCGCCAGCTGGCTCGACATCGGTGGGCGCATCTACGTGTGCAGCCTGCTTATCGTCGCACTCCACACCGCCATCGCGCTCCACTGGCGCAGCTTCACCGTGGTCGTGATCGTCGGCATGAGCGCCACTGTGATGGGCACGCGCATCGCACAGTCGCCCGACTACGGCCCCTGGTTCCCCTGGACGATGCCGCTACAGCCGATTACCGAGCATCCGCAGATCGCGATCGTGATGCTGGCGAGCCTGATCGGCGCTTTGCTGGTGAGCGCGCTGGGGCTGTGGGCGTTCGCGCGACGGGAGGTGTATTGAGTTCGCCGTGAGCGAGCGAGAAATCCAAGCGCGGAACTCGTAGCCGCCGTCCGGCCCGCGACGTGCGCGGGCCGGAGCGTCGTGATCAGGGTGCCGCGGGTGCGTCAGGCTTCAGA
>JBKJND010000442.1:0-3385 GCA_046596095.1 Ahniellaceae bacterium
TGCAGGCAGACGCCGCCGACGCGCTGGCGGTGGCGATTACGCACGCACACGCGCGCGCACTTTCACAGCGAACGGGCGTGAGCACGTCGGAGCTCCTGAGAAGCCGGAGCGCGCGCCGATGATCGGTCGATTGCGCGGTGCGCTGGTGCACAAGCAACCGCCGTGGCTCATCGTCGATGTGCATGGCATCGGCTATGAACTTGAAGCCCCGATGTCGACGTTTTACGAATTGCCCGAGACCGGCGCCGAAGTGACGTTGTTCACGCACTACGCGCAGAAAGAAGACAGCGTCTCGCTGTACGGATTTCTGCTCGAGTCCGAGCGCCGACTGTTCCGCGATGTGCAAAAGGTCACCGGCATCGGCGCGCGCGTGGCACTCGCCATTCTGTCTTCCGTCTCCGTCAACGATTTTGCGCGCATCGTCGCGAGCGCGGACGTGGCGGCTTTGACGCGCATCCCGGGTGTCGGCAAGAAGACTGCCGAGCGCATCCTGCTTGAGCTGCGCGACAGGCACGCGCCCGATACCGCGCAAGGTGGCGCGCGCGGGCACGTTCCCACCGACGCGCTAGGGGAGGCGATCGTCGCGCTTCAACAGCTCGGCTACAAACCCGTCGAGGCCCAACGCATGGCTGCCGCAGCGCGCGCCGACGGCGACGACGCCGAGGCCGTGATCCGCAAAGCCCTCAAAGCAGCCTTGCGTTAAGCGCGCATCGCGCAGCATCGGACCCTTATGCCAATCCAATCCAAAACCGACCCGTTACCTTCCGCGCCTCGCGCGCAGGAAAACGGACACGGGCCAGGGCACGGCGGTCTGGCCGGCCTCATGGTTGGCGCGATCGGCGTGGTGTTTGGCGACATCGGCACCAGTCCGCTGTACACGCTCAAGGAAGCCTTCTCACCGCACTATGGCTTGACGGCCAACCACGACACCGTGCTCGGCATCTTGTCGCTGGTGTTCTGGGCGCTGATGATCGTGGTCACGATCAAATACGTGTCGATCATCATGCGCGCCGACAACGACGGCGAGGGCGGCATCATCGCCTTGATGGCGCTGGTACAGCGGAACCTTTCCAAGGGTTCCAGGTCGACTTATGCAGTCGGCATCCTGGGCATCTTCGGCGCGTCCCTATTCTTTGGCGACAGCGTCATCACGCCGGCCATCACCACGTTGTCCGCGATCGAAGGGATCGAGGTGGTGGCGCCACAGCTGCACCGCTTCATCGTGCCGATCACGCTGGTGGTGCTGGTGATCGTGTTCGCGACGCAGCGCTTCGGTACGGCGCGCGTGGGCCGCGTGTTCGGCCCGGTGATGCTCGTCTGGTTCACCGCGCTTGCGGCTATCGGCATCCTCAACATCACGCACAACCCTGAAGTGCTCGCGGCGATCAATCCGATCTGGAGCGTGCGCTTTTTCATCGACCACGGTTGGCACGCGATTTTCATTCTTGGCGCGGTCGTGCTCGCCGTCACCGGCGGCGAAGCGCTGTACGCCGACATGGGCCATTTCGGCGCGCGTCCGATCCGGTATTCCTGGTACTGGTTCGTGCTCCCCGCGCTCATGCTCAATTATCTCGGGCAGGGCGCGCTGGTGCTCGAGTCCCCGACCGCGATCAGCAATCCGTTTTACATGGCGGTGCCCGAATGGGGACGGACCTGGATGATCGGGCTTGCGACCGCAGCCGCCGTCATCGCCTCGCAGGCGGTCATCACCGGCGCATTCTCGGTGGCGCGTCAGGCCATCCAGCTGGGTTACATGCCGCGCATGCGCATTCACCACACCTCGCAGTCGACCATTGGGCAGATCTATATTCCGTGGATCAACTGGGCCCTCATGATCTCGGTGCTGTCGCTGGTTCTGGCGTTCAAGAGTTCGACCGCGCTTGCGTCCGCCTACGGCGTGGCGGTGTCCGGCACCATGTTCATCGATACCCTGCTGCTGGCGATGTTTGCGGGCGCCATGTGGCCGCGCGCGCGCATCTGGGTAATTCCGTTGTGCGTGGTGTTTGCAATCATCGATGTCGCGTTTCTGGTCGCCAACGGCGTCAAGTTCTTCGACGGCGCGTGGTTCCCGCTGGTGTTGGGCGTAGTGGTGTTCACGCTGCTGCGCACCTGGCGCCGCGGCCGCGAACTGCTGCACATCGAGGTGCAGAAGGAAGGCATCCAGCTCTCCAGCTTCCTGCCGGGCCTGATGCTGGCACCGCCGGTGCGCGTGCCCGGTACCGCGATCTTCATGACTGCGGACAAGGGCGTGGTGCCGCACGCGCTGCTGCACAATCTCAAGCACAACAAGGTGCTGCACGAGCGCAACGTGTTTCTCACCGTGGAAACCTTGCAGACACCGTTTGCGCCGCCCGAGCAGTCGCTCAAGATCACCTCGATCAGCGAAGATTTCTGGCGCGTCGTCATTCGTTTCGGTTTCATGGAGCGCCCGGACGTCCCGCGCGTGCTTATGCGTTCGTGCGATGCTGGCGGCATCTATTTCGATCCGATGGACACGACGTACTTCGCGAGCCGCGAGACGATCGTTGCAAGCCGCAATCGCGGCATGCCGGTATGGCGCGATCTGCTGTTCGCTTTCATGCACCGCAATGCCGCACCCGCGACCGGATTCTTCCGCATCCCGGGCAATCGCCTGGTCGAACTCGGCGCGCAGGTTGAAATCTGATGCCAGATAATCGCGGCATGAAGGAAGAACGGGTCATTGCCAGCAGCGCCACGCGCGAAGACATCGTCGCGGATTCGCACATCCGCCCGCAGCGGCTGACCGAGTACCTCGGCCAGCGCGCGGTGCGCGAACAGATGGCGATTTACATCGAGGCCGCGCGCAGGCGCAGCGAGGCGCTCGATCATGTGCTGATCTTCGGGCCGCCGGGTCTTGGCAAGACTACGCTGGCGCAGGTCATCGCCAACGAACTGGGCGTGGGCCTCCGGCAAACCTCCGGGCCGGTGCTGGAACGCCCTGGCGATCTCGCCGCGTTGCTGACCAATCTGCAACCGCGCGATGTGCTCTTCATCGACGAGATTCATCGCCTGAGTCCCGTGATCGAGGAGGTGCTCTATCCCGCGATGGAAGACTGCCAGATCGACCTCATGCTGGGCGAGGGACCAGCCGCGCGTTCGATCAAACTCGATTTGCCACCCTTTACTTTGATCGGCGCGACTACGCGCGCGGGTTTGTTGACCGGACCGCTGCGTGATCGCTTCGGCATCGTGCAGCGGCTCGAGTTTTACGATCGCGATGAGCTCCGCGCCATCGCGATGCGCGCCGCGCGCATTCTCGCGATCGAGTGCAACGAGGACGGTGCCGACGAGATCGCGCGCCGCGCGCGCGGCACCCCACGAATCGCCAATCGCCTGCTGCGACGCGTGCGCGACTTCGCGCAGG
>JBKJND010000158.1:0-14392 GCA_046596095.1 Ahniellaceae bacterium
CTGGCAACGTGATCGATCTATTCAGCGATACCAAGACGCGGCCGACGGGATCGATGCGCGCCGCGATGGCGGCGGCCGAAGTCGGCGACGAGGCCGCGTTCGAGGACCCGACCGTCAACGAGTTGTGCGCGCGCGTCGCGCAGCTGCTCGGCAAGGAAGCGGCGCTGTTCACGCCAAGCGGCACGCAGTGCAACCAGATCGCACTCGCGGTGCTGGGGCGCCCCGGGGAAGAAGTCGTGTGCGATCGCACGGCGCATATCGCGTGCTTCGAGGCCGGGGGCGTGGGCGCCAACGCGGGACTTAATCTGTTGACGCTCGACGGCGACCGGGGACGCTTCAGCGCCGAGCAGTTGCGCGGAGCGTTGCGCACACCGATGCGCCATGCGCCGCGGCAAACGGTGCTCGCAGTTGAACAAACCAGCAACCTCGGCGGCGGCGCTGTCTGGCCGCTCGCGCAACTCGAGTCGGTGTGCGCGATCGCGCGCGAACGAGGCATGGCGACGCACATGGATGGCGCGCGCCTGCTAAACGCGTCCGTCGCCAGCGGCGTGAGCGCAGCCGACTACGCGCGCGATTTCGATTCGGTCTGGCTCGATTTCAGCAAGGGCCTGGGCGCGCCCGTCGGCGCGGTGCTGGCGGGCTCGCACGAGTTCATCGAGCGCGCGTGGGTCGTGAAGCAGCGACTTGGCGGAGCGATGCGGCAAGCCGGCATCATCGCGGCGGGTGCTTTGTACGCGCTCGATCATCATGTGGAGCGATTGGCCGACGATCACCGGCGCGCACGGCGTCTCGCCGAAGGTTTGGCTGCGATGCCAGGGCTCGTGCTCGATCCGGCGACGGTAGAGACCAATATCGTATTCTTCAAGATCGACAACGCACACTGCGGCTTCGATGCGCCCGAACTCAGCCGGCGCATCGCGGCATACGGCGTGCGCATCGGCGCGTTCGAT
Organism: Ahniellaceae bacterium; assembly: GCA_046596095.1. Lineage (GTDB taxonomy): Bacteria > Pseudomonadota > Gammaproteobacteria > Xanthomonadales > Ahniellaceae > JBBQNY01. The sequence goes on from JBKJND010000158.1 coordinate 951, forward strand.
GCGAACACGCTACGCGCCGTCACGCACCTCGATGTCAATGATGCCGACATCGAGACCGCTCTCGCCGTCGTCGCGAACGCCTTGCGTAGCGCCGCGTAGGTCAGGTCGGCTGCGCCGACCTGACGCCAACTTGCGAATGTCTGTCAGGTCGCTGCGCGACCTGACCTACAGATTGGGTCAGAAGACGCAGGTGCTTCCGCACCAAAAGAAAGGCCGCCCAGAGGCGGCCTTCCGGTTTCGAATGATTGAACGCGGCGCGATCGCGGTAGCGCCTCATTCAACCGCCGAAATTAGCGACCGTCGCGGTCGAAATCGCCTGGCAATGCGCGCTCGACGTGATGCCAGCCGTCGCGCACTGCGCCGCGTGCTTCGTTCCAACCCAGACGCGACTCACCCTTGACTTCGTCCCACTCGCGCTCGAGCTTGGACTCGACTTTGTCGAATGGCTCGTTGCGATTGATCGCGTATCCCTTGTAGCCAAGACCGTAGGCCGGCTCGTAGTCCTTCCACTCGCGACCCTTGGTGTAGTAGTCCGCGCCTTGGTACTTGCTTTCCCAGTGACGGTTGTACTCGGTCGGATTCACCGCTTCAGCGATGCTGTCGCCCGCCTTGGAGCCGAGGATGCCGCCGATCACGCCGCCAACGACCATGCCAATCGGTCCACCGACCGCGCCGACCACCGCGCCCGTCACCGCACCTGCTGCAGCGCCCGTACCCGAACCCACGTTGTGATCCTTTTTGACGTCCATTGATGACTCCTCATGAGATGGCGAATGTTTGCGTTGCTGCGCACTTCCGCACTTCCGGTTGGAAATGCGGGAAGGCAAATTAACCCTTCGAAGTTGTCGTTCCGGTGAACGTGGCGTTCGGATTTGCGCGCGCGAACGATTCCGTTAAGCGCGCGGCAGACTTCGTCGCGATGCCGTCAATGTGTCGACACAATGGTGTAGCAATGCTTCGCGTCAGGCGCCAAGTATCAGGTCTTCCTCGACGACGGTATCGAGGCGAATGCGGTTGGCGAACAGCGAAAACGCGAGCACGCCGGCGAGGCCGTTGGCGCGCTGCATCCAGGGCGGCAGATATTCGGGCGCGGCGATGTAGCCGGAGTCGAACCAGGGTTCGAGCCTGACCACATCGCCAAGCGTCATCTTGCCGGCGCATAGATTGCGGCAGAGTTTGAACTTGCGATGCTTGAGCGCCCATCGGAAAAATGTGTGCACAGACAACAGGCCGTGCAGGTACACCGTGTCCTTGGTGAAGGCCTGACCGCCGGTCAGCGGCACGCCCCGATACACCCGCATCGCGGACGTGAAGCTGTCGGAATCGCTTTGTCCCGCGCCCCTGAAAAACTCGAACACCTGGATGAAATCGGCGCCGCCGAGCGCCATGTGGATGGCTTCGATGCGCAGGGAGATGCGTTTCATGCGCGCGATGTCGATCGATCCCGTGATGAGCTCCGCGAACGTGGCGAGGCCTTCCTGGGTCGCGGTGATGCGCGCCGAAGACAAACCCAGACTTCCGAGGTTCGGCTGATCGCGACCGTTAAGCGCGGTCAGCGAATGCACGAACGCCTCGTGTTCGAGCAACTGATGCCAGTCGTATTCGGTGAATCCAGTGCTGGCGCGCAGACGAATCCGCGTCGGGCCGGCGGCGGCTTTGGCGGTAAGGGTCGGATCGATCTCGATGCGCACCTTGTGCCGCGTGAAGAACTTGACCACGCGCGATTCGAGTTCCTGCTTGACCGTTTCCGCCGACAGCACGTAACTGGCTTCGTTCTCGGCCAGGGACGGCATCACCTCATCGGCGAGCAGAATGAAATGCCTGGCTGCGTCGAGGTTGGATTGCGTGGTGCCGGCCAGCGCGTGTCCGGGCCGACCAAACAATTCGATCGAGTATTCGGTGACGCGGTCCTTGCCCAGCGATTCGAGCAGCAGCGTCGTGGTGTGGAAACTCGCGGCGGTGCGATGGATATAGTCGGCGACGGGGTGGCCCTCGAACACCGCGGTGGCGCGCAAAATGGCCGCGAGTTCGATCTTGGTCTCGGTGTAATCGAACACCGGATAAGCGATTTCAGGGAGCGACGCATCGCCGCGGTGATAGCGCGCGAGGAACGCTTCCTGTACTTCCGCCGGCCAGCTCACGGCCGCCAGAAGGCGAACGTCTCGAACCGCGGCGATGAGACGACGGTCGAGCTCCGTCAACTGCGGCAGAAAGCTCTCGTGACCGATGATCTCACCCATGCTCAGCGGCGGCCGTGTTTTTTGAGGAGGTGTTTTCCGACCGCGCGATTCAAGACCTGCGCTTGACCACTGCCGACATTGCGCTTGTCGTCCTGGCGCTGCGCAAGACTCGCGCTCGCTGCAGCGGCTTCTTCGCTGAGCTTGAGGTAATGCGCCCAACGCTCCGCAGGCACCGCGCCGCTGTCGAGCGCCGCGCGAATTGCGCAGCCGGGTTCATTGCCGTGGCCGCAGTCGGAAAAGCGACAGGTGCCGAGCAGCGCGTCGATGTCCTCGAATGTCGCCGCGGCCACATCCTCGTCGCCGGTGAGCTTGAGTTCGCGCATGCCCGGCGTGTCGATCAAACATGCCCCCGACGGCAACGGCAACAAAGCGCGGTGGGTGGTCGTGTGGCGCCCACGCGAATCGTGCACGCGCACTTCCGCGGTGGCCTGCCGATCGAGGCCGAGCAGGCTGTTGGTCAGCGTCGACTTGCCGGCGCCGCTCGATCCCACCAGCACTGCGGTCGTTCCGGCTGGCAGAAACGCAAGTAATGCGCGCCCGGCTTCGAGCGTGCGTGCGTTGACCGCAAGCACGGGCGTGTCGGGGCCTGCCAGCGTCGTGACTTCGACGAGCTGCTCGGCATTGGTAGGGCTGAGGTCATCCTTGGTCAGCACCACAACCGGTTGCGCGCCACTGCTGCGCGTCAGCACGAGATAGCGCTCGATGCGCCGCAGGTTGTAGTCGCCGTCGAGGCCACAGACGATGAACACGACATCCACATTGGCGGCGATCAGTTGGCGTGCGCGCGACTCGCCCGCCGCGCCGCGGATGAGGGCGGTGCGACGCGGCAGCACACGTTCGATCATCGGTTCTGGCAGTCGGCGGAACATCACCCAGTCGCCGACGCCGGGTCGGCTCAGCGGATCGGCGCCTTTGCGCAGTAGTGTCGCGGGCGTTTGCACGGCAAGCTCGCGCACGCCATCGTGCACGCGGTAACCACTGCGGTGCTGCGCCACCACGCGCGCCAGTGCGCACCCTGCGGGCAATTCGCGCAAGGCATCGGCGGGATCGCCGAGCCAGCCGATCGAACGCAAGGATTCCGCCGTCGCCGGCTCTGTCATCCCCCGATTCTAGACGCGATGAGAGCTGCGCGGAGCTATGGCGGGGTCCGCAAGTTCGACGCGCGGCACATTCATGTCGCGCACATCATCGATCCGGCGTAATAGAACACCGGATTTCCTACACTTCAGGATGGGTCATGCAGCCGACACAAGTTCCCGGTTGGGCCCGCTTTGTTCTGGTCGTCGCAGGTCTCGCGATGCTGGCGTTCGGAGTGCTGCTCGCTCTGGATCCGATCAACTGGCTGGCGCGCGCCGGTGTGACTGTCGGGGCAGACGCGGTAACGCGCATTGAAATCGGCGCTTTTTACGGTGGCATCGAAGTCGGCATCGGTCTGTTGTTGCTGATGGCGGCCGCACAACGGCAATATCAGCGTGCCGGCTTGTGGCTACTCCTGGCCACGCACGGCGGCATCGGTTTGACGCGCGCCGCCCTTGTGCTCGCGAGCGGCACGTCGACACCATTTCTGCTCGCGGCCGGCGCCTACGAACTGCTGTTCGCCTTGCTCGCGATGGCTGCATTGATGGCGCGGCCGCGCCTGCACAACCGGTTGTAGCTGTAATTCAGGTCGCCGCGACGACCTGACGCATACTGGCAACCGACCCAGCCTGTGCGCGAGAGGCTGTCAGGTTGGCAGGGCCAACCCGACTTACGACAGCAGGCAAGATCAGCAGTCGAGGGTAAACGGCGCGTTGTCCTGGAGGACGATGTCTTCGATCTCGACGACGTCTGCGCCTTCCTGGTCGGCATCCATAGCCTCCCAGGCGGCTCGCATCGGGGCGTAAAGTGCGTCGAACAACACTTCTTCAAATTGGAATCGGTTCATTGCTGCGCTCCTGGCGATTGACTCCGGCAAAGGGCCGGTTTGTTCTGGTGTTGTAGTCAACTATAACAGTGAATCACAGAACGACCATAGTCCGTAAGTCACGACATACAGGGTCAGAGTGCTGTTTCGCGGGAGAAACAGCACTCTGACCCTATTTGCTCGTTAGCATCGCGCGCTTCGGATTCCGCGAACGCCGCATGACCGCCACGCATACCCCTGCACCCAGCCATCGACTGCGCGACGTGCGTTACGAGATCCGTGGCGAACTGGCGCGCCGCGCGCACGCCATCGAAGCCGCGGGCCGCAACGTCATCAAGCTCAACATCGGCAATCCCGGATTGTTCGGCTTCGAGACCCCGGAACATTTGCGCGCTGCAGTCGCCCTCGGTTTGCCATCCAGCGAGGGGTATTGCCATCAGCAGGGGCTCGAGCAGGCCCGCGAGGCGATCGCCCATCAGCAGCAGCAACGCGGCGCACCAGGCGCGCATGTCGAGCGCGTGTGGCTCGGCAACGGGGTCAGCGAGCTCATCGATATCTGTTTGCGTGCGTTGCTGGATGCCGGCGACGAAGTGCTGATTCCGGCGCCCGACTATCCGCTATGGACCGCAGCGACCGTGCTCAACGACGGCGTGGCGGTGCACTATCCGTGTCTTGCGCAAAACGGGTTCGTGCCCGAGATCGAGGCCATCGAAGCGCTGATCACGCCGCGCACGCGCGCGTTGGTGGTGATCAATCCGAACAACCCGACCGGCGCCGTCTATCCGCGTGCGACGCTCGCAGCGCTCGCGGAACTGGCGACGCGGCACGGCCTCGTGCTCATGGCCGACGAGATTTACGACGGGCTGCTGTACGACGACGCAGTGTTCGAGCCCATCGCGTGCCTCGCGCCAAACGCGCTGTGCCTGTCGTTTGGGGGGCTCTCGAAGGTGCACCGCGCCTGCGGGTATCGCGCCGGCTGGGTGAGCCTCAGCGGCGCGCTTGCGCACTCGGGCGCTTACCAGCATGCGCTGGATTTGTTGTCGGCCTTGCGCCTGTGCGCCAACGTTGCCGCGCAATGGGCGATCGCGCCGGCGTTGACCGGACCCGACACCAGTTCGGCGCTGACCGGATCAGGCGGGCGTTTGTTCGAAACACGACGCGTGGTCATCGATGCGTGCGCGCGCAGCGCGGCGCTGCGACTCGTGCGTCCACGCGGCGCGTTGTATGCGTTCCCTGGCGTCGATACCGATGTGTGTCCGGGTTTTGACGATCACGCCTTCGCGCTGGAATTGCTCGAGCGCGAGGGCGTGCTACTGGCCCCAGGTTCGAGCTTCAACGTGGCCTATCGCAATCATCTGCGTTTGACCCTGCTGCCGGACGCCTTGGTCATGGCCGATGTGTTCGCGCGTATAGAGCGCACGCTGGCTCGCCATGTCGCCCAACCGTCGCAGCGGCATGTGGCGTGATCCTCGTCTGCGCTTGCGCCTGGTGCTGCTGGCTACCGTCGTGGTGGTGACGGGTTGCAATACCACTTGCGCCGATCTGCGCTACCTCGCGCTCGGCGATTCCTACACGATTGGCGAGGGCGTCGCGCCAACCGAACGGTGGCCGGTGCAGCTGGCCGCGCGCTTGCGCGCCGACGGACTCGCCGTGCAGGAGCCGCTCATCATTGCGCGCACCGGCTGGAGCGTCGGCGAGCTGTCTGCAGCAATGGACGCTGCATCGCTCGATGCTCCTTACGATCTGGTGACGTTGCTGATTGGCGTCAACGATCAGTATCGCGACGGAGAGGCCGAAACTTATCGAGCGGAACTCCGGACGCTGCTGGCTCGCGCCGTGACGCTCGCGGGTGCGTGCACCAGGAGGGTTCTGGTCGTGTCGATTCCCGATTGGGGCGTCACCGCGTTTGCCGCAAACGACGCGCGCGGAGCGGCGGCGATCGGCAGCGCGATCGACGCGTTCAATGCCGTGGCGCGTGACGAGGCGCGCCGCATCGGCGTCGACTTCATCGATATCACCGGCGTGTCGCGCGCACTCGCGCAGCGCGTGCAACTGGTCGACGACGGCCTGCATCCGAACTTTGCCCAGTATCGTGCGTGGACCGATCGCATCGCGCCGGCAGCGCGCGTGGCGCTCGCAACGGCGCGATAAATGCATTTGTAGAGATTTCGATGCTGTTGTAGAGCGGTGCTATGCGCCGCTGCTCTGGCATGTCGCCACCCGCGCGGCCGCAGCCGGACATAGTCCGGCTCTACAACAGCAACGGCATCACGCACAGCGCGGCTGAGAGCGGAGCCTTGACTCGTCCGCATCCGACCCGATCTTTCAATCAGCCCTTCTTTCCGGAGTTTGCATGAGCCTTGATTCCCCGACCCGCGCGCGCATCGACGCGCTGCTGACCGCCAACCCCGTGGTGCTCTTCATGAAAGGCGATCGCGACGCACCGCGTTGCGGATTTTCTGCTACCGCGATCGGCACGCTCGATTCGCTTGGCGTCGACTATGCGACGGTCGATGTGCTCGCCGACGAAGCAATCCGCCAGGGCATCAAGGATTACGGCAACTGGCCGACGATTCCGCAGCTCTACGTGCGCGGCGAATTGCTCGGCGGATCGGACATCGTCGCGCAAATGTTTGCCCAGGGCGAACTGCACGCGCTGCTCGGCGTCGTGGCGCCGGATCGCACGCCGCCCGACATCACCATTACCGACACCGCTGCAGCGGCCATCCGACCAGCGCTCGACGATGCGCAAGACGCGGTGCTGCACCTCGTCATCGATCGCGATTTCAAACCGCAATTCCAGCTGGCGCCGCCGCGGGCCAGCGATCTGGTAGCGCACAGCAACGGCATCGCGGTGCATTTCGATCTCGCGTCCGCGCAGCGCGCGCGCGGCCTCGTGATGGACTGGGTGGAAGATGTCGCGGGCGGCGGTCTTGCACTACGCAATCCGAATGCGCCGGGTGCGGTGCGCGCGCTGTCGCCCAAAGACGCGGCGGCGCGAGTTGGCGCCAACGCTCTCACCGTGGTCGATGTGCGTCCACCCGACGAACGCGCGCGCGCGTCGCTAAACGTTCCATTCGCGACGTTCGACGAAGACGGTCTCGAGCGCTTGCAGACCTTGCCGAAGGACACGCCACTCGCGTTCCTGTGCCATCACGGCGGGCGCAGCCAGCAAGCTGCGGAAAATTTCCGCAGCCTCGGCTTCACCGATGTCGCCGACAATGTCGGCGGCATCGATGCCTGGTCGCGCGACGTCGATCCCACGATTCCGGCCTACTGACAATGCGCCGCTTGTGCGATCGCTCCCGTCGCAGGGACGGGAGCGATCGCGATGCTGCAGACTGCAAACTTCCGATCCATCGAAGCCCGATTACGGAACCACGTTGTTGAAGAAACTCGCGATCTCCGGCCAGATGCGGCTGATGCGAACGCCCGCGTTGCCGCAACCACCCAGGTGATGCAGATTGATGACCTTGTCGCTGGCGGTCGCGAGCACCGGCGAACCCGAACTGCCTTGCTCGGTATCGCACAGGTAAGTGCTGTCAACGCCAGTGTTTGCGATCTGGATCTTGCACTTGCCGCCCGAATCGCTGGTTGAATCGATCGCGAGTTCCTTGCGGCGTCCGCCTGGATGCTGCGGGATGTAGATCATCTCGCCAGTCGTTGGAATCCGCACATCAAGACTCAGAAAGCCGAACGTTGAAAGACTCGCGGTGCTGGTTACGGTGAAGAGGCTGTAGTCGAGCGCGCTCGATGTGCGCAGCAGACTCGATCCCGCGACCTTGGTCACTGGCGCCGTGGTGCTGCCGGTGCACGTCGTGGTTTGATAATTGAATTGCACTTCGGACGCAGCAACCGTGCTCGATGAACTGAAGCAATGGTTGTTGGTCATGAAGCGGTTGCCGGACCCAACGCGCCACGCGGTGCACGAGCCACCGCCGCCGATCAGGAGACGCGCCACCGCATTCGCGCGTAGCGGCTTGGTGCCGGTGTAGCAGGCGACGGGTCGTTTCTGATCGGTGCCGCAAATCGATTGCGGCGTCGGGCCGGAGCTCAACAAGCCCTCTTCCGCCATCGGCACTTTCAGATCTTCCGGAAAGCCTTCGAGCACGTGGCTGATCCTGACGAGCGGTTGTGCGGGTCGGGCATCTTCCATGCCGGAGTCTGCGCCGCTGCTCGGCGCGATCAGACGCACTACGGCCTTGCCGCCTTCGATGCTCATCGCCGCGAAACTGGTGCTGCCGTTTTGTCCCATTGATGTATCGACTGTCTTGTCCGCCGGCTGCTTGCCGCCATAGCGATAACTCTCGCTGCCGTCCGGACTTGCAACTTCCAGCACCCAGCCGTCTGGCAAGTCGACGTAATCGAAAAATACTTTGACGAATGCCGCGTCAGGCGTTGCGTAGGTGAACTCGGATTGCCGCGCGTCGAGATTTGCATCGAACTCACGCCAACTCGCCACACGCGTGACGCCTTCCGGCATGGGCTTGAATTCGTAGCTAATACCATATCCGTTTGCGTCTCCGGCAAACGCGATCGTGCCGAAACAAAGCGCGGTTGCGCCAACCGCCCCTCTGAGCTTGAGTCCTCTGGTTTGAAGTCCTCTGAACTGCATGACGTTTTTCCCCTTGCGAATTAAGTGGAAAACCTCCGGATGACCTGACCCTCACCTCACGCGGTCACCCTGAGGAGGAGCGGCGTCCGCAGCGAACAGTTGCTAGCGCCGGATGCCGTCCGGGTAAGGTAGCGTGTCTCGCAGCGCCCTGCGCGGCACGAACGGCCAAGCGGCGTTCGGTTCCGCATTCTGGATGCTTCCACATGACCCAACCAAACAACGCGGCCTTGATCGAACGCTTCTACGAGGCATTCGCGGTGTTCGACAGCGACACCATGCAGGCTTGTTATGCCGAGGACGCGAAGTTCGAGGACCCGGTATTCAATCTCCACGGTCGCGAACAGATAGGCGCAATGTGGCGGATGCTTTGCGAAACCATTCGCGACAAAAGTCGCGATGCCTGGCGACTCGACACCAGCCGGATTGTGAGCGAGGGCAATTCAGGTCGCGCGCATTGGGAGCCGCATTACCGGTTCAGCGCCACCGGACGACTCGTGCACAACGTCGTGGACGCAACGTTTACATTCAGGGATGGGCTGATCGCAACGCATCGCGATGCGTTCAATTTCTGGAGATGGTCGCGTCAGGCGCTGGGCCCGGTGGGTGCACTGCTGGGCTGGTCGCCCATGCTTCGGAGCAAAGTGCGCGCGCAAGCCGCGTCGAACCTCGCCGCATTCGCGGCCCGCAGATCGTAACCCCCGTCGGAGCCATCACCCAGCCTGCACTTCGGGCGTGATCGAGTGCGTAAATCGTCTTCTCTCAGGAACGCTCGCGTGCACTCTTTCGATCTTTCTCCACCGACCGACGCGCAGCGCCGTGAGCTCGGCGCGGTCCTCAATGCCAGCGAACGCCGTGTATTGCTCGAGCACGGCACCGAAGCCGCATTCTGCGGCACGTTTCTCGACAACAAGCTGGATGGCGTTTACACCTGCCGCCTGTGCGGCTTGCCGCTGTTCCGTTCCAGCACCAAATTCGATTCCGGCACCGGCTGGCCGAGTTTTTTCGCGCCGTTCGATGCCGCGCACGTGCGCACCGTACGCGATACGAGCTACGGCATGACCCGCGACGAGATCGTGTGTGCGCGTTGCGATAGCCATCTCGGCCACGTGTTCCCGGACGGCCCTCCGCCCACCGGCGAACGTCACTGCCTCAACTCAGTGTCGCTCGGCTTCACGCCAAATGGCGAGCCGCTCCCGAACACACTGGCGCGTGGTGGCGTTGAGGCCGCACCCGCTAGCTGACTCCGTTGTCTGCTGCCTGCTTGCGGGACGACGGTGGCGCGCAGCGCCGGATAAGGGGCGCTCTTCCGCGACAAAAGCTGCCCCTCGTCCGCCCTGCGGGCACCTTCTCCCCGCGCGCGGGGAGAAGGAAAACCGGTCGTCCCGGCGAAACCATGCGGTGGCGCCCGCATCACGCCAAAAGCGAACCACATCCGCTGCGGCGTGCTGCACCTGGGTCATGGCGTCGCGTCTTGGCGCCTATTCATCGAAGCGCAGGTGGCGCACGGACTTGCCGTGGCGGCGAATGAGTCGCAGTGCCTCGATGCCGATCTGGATGTGGCGCTCTACGAATTCGGCGCTGACATGTGCGTCCGATGCTTCGGTCTTGACGCCTTCGGGAATCATCGGCTGATCGGACACCAGCAGCAATGCTCCGCAGGGAATGCGGTTGGCGAAGCCTGCCGCAAAGATGGTGGCGGTCTCCATGTCGATCGCCATGCAGCGCAGTTTGCGCAGGTACTCCTTGAACGCCTCGTCGTGCTCCCAGACGCGGCGGTTGGTGGTGTAAACCGTGCCGGTCCAGTAGTCGTGGCCGAGGTCGCGGATCATGGTCGAAACCGCGCGCTGCAGCGCGAACGCGGGCAACGCCGGCACCTCGGGCGGCATGTAATCGTTGGAAGTGCCCTCGCCGCGGATGGCCGCGATCGGCAAGACCAGATCGCCGAGTTCGTTCTTGCGCTTGAGTCCGCCGCACTTGCCGAGCAGCAGCACTGCCTTGGGCGCGACTGCGGACAGGAGATCCATCAGCGTCGCGGCGTTCGGACTGCCCATGCCGAAGTTGATCATGGTGATGCCATCGGCGGTCGCGCTCGGCATCGGGCGGTCGTGGCCGAGTATCTCCGCGCCGGTCATGCGCGAAAAGTGCCCCAGGTAACCGCTGAAGTTGGTGAGCAGTACGTGTTCGCCAAAGCCGGTCAAAGGCACCCCTGTGTATCTCGGCAACCAGTTTTCAACGATTTGCATCTTGTCGCGCATGAGCCCACCGTTCAGAGTCTTTCCGTTTCCGCAATTCTGCCATGCCCTCGTGCGACAGCTGCCCCTGAATTCGCGTCATGAAGGAGCAGCAAACGCATCGCTGCGTTGCTTCGCAGCACGGAGCGTGTCCAAGTGTGGGCGGCTTCACCCCGGTTTGTGCTGCATCGCACGATGCGATTCTGTGACGACCGGCGCAGACTGGAATCGTCCCGGCAAGTTTTTTGCTGATTAAGTTCGCTGGCTGAGGAGTCCTCGATGCGTCGACAACCGCAATTCGCAATCTGTGCAATGGCTGCGATGCTGCTTGCAGGTTGCGGGGTCAAACCGGAACAACGCGTGGTGGACGTTTGCCTGCGCGATGCCAAGGCCAAGATTGGCGACCAGGACGCCGAAATCGACGAGAAATCCATGCGCGCCGCGGTGACGCGCAAAGACGACGGGACATGGGAAGTCGGTGGCTTCGTGTGGTTCGAGCGCGGCATGCAAAACGAACGCAAGCAGACCATCGTCTGCCACGCACGCGACGCGGACGGCGGCGCGGGCGAGCCGCAGGTCACCCTTCTGCAGTTCCTCTGGTGACCCGCTCCGATCTTCTCAATCGGTTGTAGGAGCGGCGCAACCCGCGATGCCGTCGCTTCTTATCACCGCATTATCGCGGCTTGCGCCGCTCCTACAGGGCGCGCGGGGTGCTTGCGCGTTTGACGGCGGGTGCTTGCTTCGCGGCGGGCTTTTTCCGGGTCGCGACTTTTTTCGCGGGAGATTTTTTCACCGCGCCTGACGCGACCTTCTTGCTTGCCGCGGACTTGCGCGCGACCGACTTGCGGGCGGTCTTCTTCGCGGCAGATTTGCCGGGAGCTGCCTTGCGCGGAGATCTTGCAGTCGATTTCTTCGCGGCGCCGTTCGCCGCACCCTTGCGCGCAGCACCGCGAGCGCCACGTGCGCCGCGTGCGGGGCGATCTGGCGCCGCGGCCAACCACGCCACGGCTTCCTCGCGCGTGACGGACTTCGGGTCGCGATCCTTGGGGATGCGGCCGTTCTTCTTGCCGTCGGTGATATAGGGACCGAAGCGTCCGTTGACGACCTCGATCGCGCCGTCGTCGAAACTTGCGATCAATCGATTGGCTGCAAGCTCGCGTTTTTGTGCGAAAAGTTCCAGCGCGCGCGGCAGTTCGATGGTGTACGGATCGTCTTCAACGCCGAGCGATGCGTAGACCTTGCCGTGCTTCACGAACGGTCCGAAACGGCCAATCGCGGCGACGATGTCTTCGCCGTCATCCGCCTGACCAAGCGTGCGCGGAAGCAGGAACAAATAGACCGCATCCGCGAGCCCGATCGTGGCGATGCTCTGCCCCGGACGCAGGCTCGCGAACTTGAGGTCGTCGCCGGCGTCCTTGTTGCCGATCTGCGCGAGCGGTCCGAACCGGCCGAGCCGCACCGAGACTTCGAGACCACTGGCGGGATCGTTGCCGAGAATGCGCGTGCCGCTGGCCTCATTGCGATCAACCGATTCGCGCTTGTCGTCCACCAGCACCTTGAACGGTTCCCAGAAGCGCGTCATGAGCGGCTGCCAGCCTTCCTCGCCCCGCGACACGGCGTCGAGTTCATCTTCGAGCTTGGCAGTGAAGTTGTAATCGACGTACTGCGTGAAGTGCTGCGACAGAAAATTCGCGACCACGCGGCCCACATCGCTCGGGCGAAACCGCTTCGCATCAAGCGTCACGTATTCGCGGGCAAGCAAGGTCTGAATGATGCTGGCGAAAGTGCTGGGCCGGCCAATGCCGTGTTCCTCGAGCGCCTTGACCAGGCTTGCCTCCGAGTAACGCGGCGGTGGTTCGGTGAAGTGCTGGTCGGTGTGAATCGACTCGAGCGGCACGCGGTCGCCGACCGTCAGCAGCGGCAGCTTGCGATTCTCGTCTTCGTCCTCGCTTTTCTTTTCATCCTTGCCTTCCTCGTACACCGCGAGGAATCCCGGATCGATGACGGTGGTGCCGCTGGCGCGAAACGAGTGCGCGGACCCTGCAGCGAGTTCCACGCTGACGGTGTTGAGTGTGGCCGGCACCATCTGGCTCGCGATCGTGCGCTTCCAGATGAGCTCGTACAGACGGCGGCCGTCGTCGTCCAGAAAGCGCGCCATCGCCGCCGGGGTGTGCGTGGCTTCGGTCGGTCGGATGGCTTCGTGCGCTTCCTGCGCGTTCTTGGACTTGGTCTGGTAGAAGTTGGGTTTATCCGGCACGGCCTGCGCGCCGAACTGGCGCGCGATGACGCCGCGGATGTCGTTGAGCGCCTCTTGCGACACGCTGACCGAATCCGTACGCATGTACGTGATGAGTCCGACCTGGCCTTCTTCTCCCAGCGCCACGCCTTCGTAAAGTTTCTGCGCCACCTGCATGGTGCGCTTGGTGGTGAAGCCGAGCTTGCGCGCGGCTTCC
>JBKJND010000283.1:0-3417 GCA_046596095.1 Ahniellaceae bacterium
CCGCGATGGACAACACGGCGTCGCCGATGTTGGCCAGGAGCGCACGCAGCGCACCGGGCGCGGCTGTCGCGACGGCTCCGACGCTCAGCGCCTGTTCCACGCGACGCATCAGCGCTACTCGCTGCGGCGTCAGTCCTTCAAGTCGCGCCAGATCCGGCCGGCCATCGTCGCCCAGCGGCAACACGCGCAGCAGCAGCATCGCCCCGGTCGAATCGAGCGCATCGATCCCGCTCGCGTCGACGCGCACGTATTGGCGCCCCCCCGCCGCAGAGATATCGGAGTCGAGGTTCGCCGCATGATCGACCGTCCACGCGCCACGGATGCGCGCGATCTCGGCGTCGGCGCTTCGTTCGACTTCTATCCGCGGTGGCGCCAGTGCAGCTTCCGTCATCCGCGCAAGGCTAGCATTCGCGAACGCACCACTCGGTAAACCGGTCCATGCGACAGAAATCACTGCGCGCGGCGGTAGGCTATGCGCATGTCTTACGCGATTGCACCGGCGCCCGTATCCCCCGATGAGTTCGATGCGCGCGTGCGCTTCGTCACCGAGTTGGCGAAGCAGCTGCATGAGTACGGCACGTCGGCGTTTCGGCTTGAGGGCGCGATCGGCAAGGTATGTCGCCGGCTGTCGCTCGATTGCGATCTATGGGCCAATCCGACGGGCCTGATCCTGTCGTTTCATGGCGGAGCCCACGGCGGTGATGACGCCGATGACGCGCCTTCACCGTTCCCCGAGCGCACGCTGATCGTGCGCCTGGAGCCGGGCGGCACCGATCTCGGCTGCCTCGCTGCGGCCGATGGCATCGCGGAGGAAGTGGTCGCGGGACGCCTGGATGCCGCCGCCGGCTACGCGCAACTTCGCACGCTCGCGCGCAGTTCGCCCGTGTTGCCGAAGTGGGCTTACGCTTTGACGTTTGCGCCCGCGGGCGCGGCGGTGGCGGCGTTACTGCGCGGCGGTTGGGCCGAAATAGCCGCGTCGTGCGGGATTGGACTGCTCATTGGGTTGCTGTGGTGGCGCGCTCAGCGCAGTCGCAATTTTTCAGTCGCGTTCGAGGCGCTGGCCGCGCTGGTCGCGGCGTTCATCGCGGTGTGCCTGCACGTGTTGTGGACGCCACTGGCGCTGACTTCGGTGCTGGTGTCGAGCCTGATCGTGCTGATGCCCGGCATGACGCTCACAACCGCCGTCACGGAGCTGGCCACGCAACATCTCGCATCCGGCAGTGCGCGCTTTGCCGGTGCGGTGACGTCCCTGTTCAAACTCGCGTTCGGCACTGCAGCCGGTCTGGCCGCGGCGCATCTCCTGGTCGGGCACGGGATCGATCCGGTGACCACGGTGCCGGCACCAGTTTGGGTTGAACCGCTGGCGTTGCTGCTGGGCGCGGCCATGTTCGGAATGCAATTCAAAACCGCGTGGCGCGATTTACCCCTGGTGATGGGTTCGGCGGTGCTGGGATATTCGATTACCCGCATTGGTGGCGCGGCGCTCGGTGCGGCGTCCGGTGTATTTCTGGCTGGGCTGGTGGTGGGCTCAACGGCGAATATCTACGCACGCTGGCGCAATCGTCCTGGCGCCCTGGTGCGTGTGCCGGGGATAATCCTCTCGGTGCCGGGCAGCGTCGGCTTCCGGACGCTCATTCTGGTTTTCGGCGGTAATCTCATGAGCGGGCTCAACACTGCGGTCACGTTGTTGCTGATGCTGGCGGCGGTTGTTGGAGGGCTTTTGTTCGGTAATCTGCTGGTGCCGCCGCGCCGCTACTTGTGATCCCTGGAACAAGACGCCGGCAATGCCGGCGTCTTGTGATTCACGCGGTCACCCGGCACCGCCTTACGCGATCAACAGATCCGTATCCTTCCTGCCCGCCGTGAGCGCGGCCTGGAACCAGCGGGGGCGCTTGCCACGACCGGTCCAGGTCTGCGTTGCATCCGCCGGATTGCAATACTTCGGTTTCACCGCGATCTTGGGTTTCGCGGCCGGGTCGGACCCTGTTCGCTTGCCGCCGCCAGAGCCATACAACTCATCGAATGTGAAACCTTCGGACTTCAAAAGGTTGTTCACCTTGGTGCGGATTTCGCTGCGACGACTGCGCTGCAATTGAATCATGCGTTGCTGCGCTTTTTCGACCGTCGCCTGCAATTCGGCGTGACTCATATTTTCAAGATCTTTTGCCATGATTGACTCCGTTGCTGTGGGCGCGACCAGATTCCAGCTGTCGCTCCCGATTAAAACCACTGTGGACTCAGTGCGCCCAAACTACCGATCGCTTAAATCGCATATTCGGCCTCAAGATTCAAGTCGTGATCCGGGTTGCGAGCGGCAATCGCGGAGGTTCGGGTACTCTGTCCTGCGGTCCTGAACGCCTCGACCGACGACGCGCCGGCGCGCGAGGGTGCCTGCAAGGTTGTAGGACTGGTGGCCGCCTGCAAGAATCGGGTCGTCATTCGGATCGACCGGGCGGAGGGCAACCGGAGCGATCGCGGAGGACTGGGGAACGAAGTCGATGAGCTTGCTGGACGATCTGGAAGCGCAGGCGCAGTCGCGCCGAACCGGCGGTGAAAGTGCCGAGAGGACGCGCGAGGCGTGCGAGAGCGCCTATCGCGAACAATTGTTGCCGGCGATGCGGGAACTGCATGAGTATCTCCAGCGACTGATCGAATCGCTGATGTATCTCAAGCCAGTGGTCAAGCTGGAGTACGCGGTGCCGGGCTACGGCAGCGTGCCTGCGCAACTCATGCACGATTACGAGCTTCGCATCGATAGCCAGGCGCGTTCCACCGAAATCCATCTGCATTCGAATGCCAGCGTGCTGACCGAGGACGCGGCGCTGATTGCGATCGACGGCGCGGCCAAGGTGCGGGCCATCAATGGTGCGTTTCAGAAGGTCCGCCTCGCGGGTCTCCAGGATTTTCGCAAGGACGATTCGGGCGAGATGGTGGCCGGACAGTTCCGCGCGCGCGGCAAGATCGCGCTTACGGTCGAGATCCGCGCAGATGCCGAATCCGGCATGGTCAAGATGACGTTTCACAATTACGACGACTGGGGCTCACGCGCTCGGAGTTATGCGCCTGATCAGTTGACCGCCACGCTTTACGACCAGCTGGGGCGCTATATCGCACGCCAGTCGGACGACCTGTTTCGCGAGAAGTTGTCGCCGACGATCCGGCACCACTTGCAGCAAAAGATCCAGCAGTCTGCGCTGCGCCGGAAGTGGGAAGACAAACTGGCGGTGCAGCAACAGGAAGAACTGGAGCGCCTGCGCCGCGCGGGCCACACCAATCCGGAACTTCCGGCCACGCTCATGGGCCGTCTGCGCGGCCTGTTCTCCCGCTGAGCTCGGGGGCCGAGCGAGCACGCTCGTATCGCGCTTTCGTGCGCGAAGAGCTACCCCTCCCCAACCCTCCCCTGCGCGCAGGGGAGGG
>JBKJND010000325.1:0-5385 GCA_046596095.1 Ahniellaceae bacterium
GAGTTGCGCGTGTCGTAGTACATGACGTACACGGCGCCGGTACTGTCGACGGCCAGCCACTGGTTGAAGCGGTCGATCGTGCTGATGTCTGCGGTCGGATGTGCCGTGGTCACCGTCCAGGTCGTGCCGCCGTTGCGCGAGTAGGCAACCTTCACCACCGCATTGTTGGCCGAGGCTGTGGTGTTGTTCTCGAGCGCGTTGGTATCGGTCCAGGCGACGTAGACGCTGCCGTTGTACGTGCCGCCGGTGCGGTCGCTGTCCGCGGACGTGTAGATGAAGGCGCGCCGCGTTTCCATCGCGGGAATCGGGAAGTCGAAGTCGGCTTGTGTGGTCGATACGGTCACGGGGGCCGCAAAGCTCACGCCGCCGTTAGTCGATTTCAGCGACCGGATCTGCTTCGCGTTACTGCCGCCGGACGTGGTCGGGAAGAAAAAGTACATATTGCCCGACGCATCCGTAGTGAGGTCGGAGCCGATGCCGCGGCTCGCGCTGTCGAGCGTCTGGATTGCGCTGAAGTTGACGCCACCATCGCTCGACCACGCGAACTTCTGCACGTTCGAGTCGTGCCAGGCAAGGTAGATCCGACCCAGGAAAGGCGAACCCGCCTTGTGATCGACGGTGAAGTATTCCTTGTCCGACGCATTGCCGACGTTGAGCTGCCTGGACAGGGTCCACGTCTGGCCGTTGTTGGTCGACCGATAGAACAGCACGTTGGTGCCGCCGCCGACTACGGTCGAGAGCGCGGATGCGTACGCGACGCTGCCGTCGGGCGACCAGCCGACCGCCGGATCGCAGCAGGTGTTGGCCAGCGAGACGGGTCCGCCCCACGTCGCTCCGCCATTCGACGAGTACCACATCTTCTGGCCGCTGCCGGGACCGTTGGTGCCCGCGATGACGAGGTTGCTGTTGGTCGGATGCACGCTGATCGCGGACTCTGCGGCGCCTGCCGGCGTCGTGACGCGCGCTTCGCCACCGAGGAAGTTCGGCAGGTTGCCACTGCGATCGGGATCCTCTTCGATGCCGTTGAGGATTTCGAAGCCGGTGCCAGACGCGTCCTTGCGGATGCGGTCGTAGGTCACGCCATTGATGAGGTAGCCACTGTACTTGGCGAGGAAACCGTTGAGCGCGCTGCGCGGATACTGCGCGGGGCCGTCCTTCAACAGGGTCGGATTCGCCTTGCGCATCTCGATGCGATAGAAAGCCGGCACCGGGTCCTGCGCTTCGTGTTCGTTGGGCGAGAGGAATTTGAAATCCCGCGCGCTGAGCTGATAGTTACGGTCGTCCCACGGTCCAATTGACTGCAGCGATACATAATCGAGTGCCGGATCGACGCCGCGCGCGTTGGTGACCGCAAACTTGACGATTCCGACTTCCTGCAACTGTTCTGCCTGTCTTTCTTCTGTCGCCGGCGGCGGCACTGGGCCTTCTAGATCCGTTTGCGCGGCAAGATTGCCCGCAACCGCAAGTCCCGCAATCAATGCAATACACCACTCCGCCCGCCAGTTCATACGCATGCGTTTTCCCCAGAATTCTGTTTGGTAACCGTTACGTCGCTTGCGCCCACTCCCCTCGGGGCACCGCGCTGTATAAGGCCAAAGCAATCCATCGTCGTGACGCAGTGCAGCAGCGGACTTCCCGTCGCAGTGAGAAATGGTGGATACGCACTACCATCCGCGCCTCGCGGGACAACCGCATCGCCAACGCCGAAGCGCTGGGCCGCACGCCATGGACCACACCCGCAAACAACGGCAGGCAAAGGTGCGCCGCATCTTTCGCAAGTGCACCGCACGATGGGTGCGATCCTGTTCGTATTCTTTTTTCTGGTGTCCGTGTCGGGACTTTTGCCGTTCAAGACGCGCGACGAGCAAATCAAACCTTTCTACACGTCAACGATGGGACTTGCGCTCTTGACCTTCACCATCACGGATTTCTGGCTCTCGTACGGGCCCAAACGCGTGCGCACCGAGACCCGTTCGCATCGCGACGAACTTCTTTCGGAAGCACGGATCAGAAAGCCATGAGCGACGCCGCCGCAAGCCCCCTGATCGACCGCCGCCATCTCGAGTTCCTGCTGTACGAGTTGCTGGGTGTCGAATGCTTGACGCGCTACCCGCGTTTTGCCGATCACAGTCGCGAGACGTTCGACGCGGCGATCGAACTCGCGCACCAGATCGCGGTAACGAAGTTCCTTTCGCACAACCGCAAGTCGGACCTCAACGAGCCGCAGATGATCGACGGCAACGTTGTGCTGATCCCCGAGATTGCGGAGGCGCTCGCGGCGTTCAACGAGGCCGGTTTCACTGCGGCGCTGGCCGACTATGCCGACGGCGGCATGCAGTTGCCGTTCGTGATCGCGACGGTGTGCGATTCGATGTTCTCGGCCGCCAATCCGGGCACGGTCGCGTACCCGGCGCTCGCGCGCGCGGCGGCGAATCTGCTCGAGGTGTACGGCGACGAAGAACAGAAGCGCCTGTACATGCAACCGATCATCGAAGGGCGTTACTACGGCACCATGTGCCTGTCGGAACCGCAAGCCGGATCCTCGCTGGGCGACATCAAGACGCAGGCCGCACGGCAAACCGACGGCAGTTACCGCATCAGTGGCGCGAAAATGTGGATCTCGGCCGGCGACCACGAGCTGGGCGAGAACATCGTGCATCTGGTGCTCGCAAGAATCGTCGGCGCGCCGGCCGGAGTGCGCGGCATCAGCCTTTTTATCGTGCCGCGCTGGCGCGTCAACCCCGATGGCTCGCGCGGTGAACGCAACGACGTGCGGCTCGCCGGCCTCAACCACAAGATGGGACAACGCGGTAGCGTCAACACCTTTCTAAAGTTCGGCGAAGCGGACGATTGCCACGGTTACCTGGTGGGCGTGCCTCATCAAGGCCTCGCCGCGATGTTCCACATGATGAACGAGGAGCGCATCGGCGTTGGCATGGGCGCCGTGCAGCAAGGCAGCGTCGGCTATCTCTATTCGCTCGATTACGCGCGCGAGCGTCGCCAGGGCCGGCATCCCGACAACAAGGATCCGAACGCGCCGCCGGTGCCGTTGATCGAACACGCCGACGTCAGGCGCATGTTGCTTGCGCAGAAATGTTACGTCGAAGGCGCGCAGGCGCTCGGCTTTTACGCCTCGATGCTGATCGATGCGGCGCGCGACGAGGATGAAGGTGTGCGGCGCGACGCCGCTCTGCTGCTGGACCTCCTCACGCCGATCGTCAAAGCATGGGGCTCCGACTACTCGCTCAAGGCCAATGACCTCGCGATCCAGATTCTTGGCGGCTACGGCTTCACTCGCGAGTATCCGGTCGAGCAGAATTATCGCGACAACCGCATCAACCCCATTCACGAGGGCACCAACGGCATCCAGGCGCTCGACCTGCTCGGCCGCAAGGCCATGATGCAAAATGGCGCGGCGCTGAAATTACTGCTCGCGCGCATTGGCGCGACCTGCGCGGAAGCGACATCCGTCGAAGATCTTGCGGAACTCGCGGCGCAGCTGCTCGCCGGCGTCAAGCTTGCTGGGGATGCCACGACTGCGGTGGGTGCGCGCATGGCCGGCGGCGAAGTGCGGCTTGCACTGGCCAACGCCGAGCACTACATGACGCTGCTCGGACACCTCACCATCGGCTGGTTCTGGCTGCAGCAAGCCGTCGTCGCCCAACGTGCGCTGCCGCAGGCAACCGCTGCCGACGCGGATTTCTATCAAGGCAAACTGCAAGGTTGCCGTTTCTTCTTCGCCACCGAGCTGCCGAAAATCGAACTCGCCGCGCACCTCGTTGAGCGCGCCGAGCCAAGCGCCTTCGCCATGCAACCAGCGTGGTTCTAGCGACAATTCCAATGGTGCGCGCGCTCCTGCAGGAGCGGCGCAAGGCGCGATCACAGGTGCGATCAGCGCTGCGCATCGCGGCTTGCGCCGCTCCTGCAGATCAGGTTGGCGGCGTAGGATCGAGGCTGGGATGGAGATAGCCAATGCAAAAGCCTGGGCCCGCAAAGACCTTCGGCGGCAGCGACTCGGCACCTGCGCAAAAACTGTCGCGCGACGATGCGCTGAGTTACCTGAAGCGTTTTCCGGCGCAAGGGCGGTTTGCGGTCGCAATCAACATCGCGCTGGTGCTGGCCGGCAATTCACTGGTCTTGTGGCTGCTGCTGACCGGCCGATTCCGCGCCGCGCACCTGATCGTGTTGGTGATGTTGGAGGCGGTGCTCCTGGTCAGCATTGTGCTTGCCCTGCATCGATTCGTGCGGCGAGAGGATTGGCTGGAACAACCCAAGCCCTGGCGCGAGCGGTTACCGGTGTTCGCCTTCATGCTGGTCTGGCTCGGCGGCGCGTATGGCATGACTCTGTTTATCGTGCGCGGCTACCCGGATTTTCTCGCGTTGCTTCGATCTCCTGGCGCGTGGCTCGACGCTGGTCTGCATTGGCCGCTCGCGTACACGTTGCTGCTGGCCCTGGTGCACGCCGTGAGCGACTTTGGTTACTACCGTCGTCACGGAGGGACGTTTCATTCGAGCGTGAGCCAGGACGCGATGGCGCGCTGGCTTACCCTCATCCTCGGCGGTATTCCGTTCGCCATGCCGTTCTTCGCGGTCTTCATCGGCGGCTACAAGGGCATTGAGTTCGTCGCCAAAAAAGCCAAAGCCGCACCGGAGCAATCGGCACTGGTCGCGGTCGGGATGCTGGCGGTCGCGGCTGGCAGTTTTTACGTAATCGATCAGCTCATCGCCAGCGAGGTCACCGGCTGGGCGATCGGCTTTGTGTTCGCCAAGCTCATCGCCGAGGTGCTGATCGCCTGCATCCCGCTGGCGATGACCAGCGTGGCACGCGACGGCGCGGGCGGATCGGAGTCGCTTGCGAAGAAACGGCAGTAGCGACTGCGCGGTAAGCGGCGGAATTCCTATTCGCCCAGCTTCAGGCTGTTCAAGACAAGAGGGAGGTCGCCCTTGACGCCCACGTCCTCGATGCCTTGCACGTCGGGCGACAGGTTGGTCGCCATCATGATGATCAGCACGCCATGGGTCGAACCCGCGACCGGGATCATCACGGCACGCGCCCAGATTCTCATCGTGCCCTTGCCAGTCTCCGGGATGGTCGATTCGAACCGCAGCTCGTAGCCATCGTAGTCACCGACCCGCGTCTTGCCTTCCGAAATCTTGCGATAACCAGGGAAGCCCGGTTCGAACTGTTTCGACAGCGCATCGACCATTTTCGGGAACACCGCTGCGTCGCCGGCCGCGGATCCGGTGCCGGCGAAGTAGCCCACCGCGAAGTTCTCGAGCGTGAAGCCGCCATCGATGTCGTGCGTCACCTTGGCGAAATTGCTCGCGCCGGGCTTGCCGCTTTCGGGATCCAGCGTCCAGTTCGACGGGTACGAAAACGAGAAG
>JBKJND010000008.1:0-4727 GCA_046596095.1 Ahniellaceae bacterium
TCACGCGCTGCTCGAACACGCTCTGGATCCCGAGCACTTGCTCGTGGGTAAAGCTCTGGTGGTCGAGATCGACGCCGATCCCCATGATCCGACGGTCGAACGCGAAGTCATCGCTCGCGTAGCCCAGGCAATCGCCACGGGCGAGTTGCTGCGTGACCCCAAGGAATTGCGGGCGATGCCCATCAGTGGTCTGGAGGGTTGGCACCCATCCTCGCGCAATGCGACCGAACGCGAGCAATTCCTCAACAGCGGCGAGTGCTTTCGTCCACTGGCTGCGGGCCGACAGTATCCCGACCCGCTTGCCTTTCCTTCACCGCGTGCGCAGCTATCAGCCGCTAGCCTGAGGGTGGGTTACCAGAATGCGCGCGTAGATGGTTGAAGCAACGACTACAAGAACGACAGCATCAGCGGGCATGCGCCGACGCCCGGCCAATCCCACCCTGCGCGAGCGCGTCGGTGCGCTGCGCAATCTGCCGCCATTCCTCAAGCAGATTTGGGAAACGTCGCGGGTTCTCACTTTGGCGAGTCTCGGTCTGCGCTTCATTCGCGCGTTGTTGCCGGTCGCGGCGCTTTATATCGGCAAGCTCATCATCGACGAAGTCGTTCGACTGATCGCGCTCGATGCGAGCTTCGCATCGCTCGCGGATGCATGGCGCAGCGGAACGCTGGATCCGCTGGCCTTCCTTCTGGCCCTCGAACTCGCGCTGGCGGTCGCTGCGGATTTGCTCGGCCGCGCGGTGAGTTACTCCGACACGCTGCTGTCGGAGCTCTTCACAAACGCCAGCAGCGTTCGCTTGATGGAACACGCCGCCAAGCTCGACCTCGAAGATTTCGAGAGCCCCGATCAGCAAGACAAGCTGGATCGCGCGCGGCGCCAGACCATGGGCCGCATGAATCTATTGAGCCAGTTGTTCGGCCAGGTGCAGGATGCGGTCACGGTACTCAGTCTGGCCGCCGCCCTCGTTGTGTACGCGCCGTGGTTGATCGCGCTGCTGCTGCTCGCGCTGGTGCCGGCGTTCATTGGCGAGGCGCACTTCAACGCGCTCGGCTACTCGCTTAATTTCCAGTGGACGCCGGAACGTCGCCAGCTCGAATACCTACGCCAGACCGGCGCGAGCGTCGAAACCGCGAAAGAGGTCAAGATCTTCGGCCTGCACCACTTCTTCATAGCGCGCTATCGCCAATTGGCCGACAAGTTCTTTCTCGCCAACCGCAAGCTGGCGAGAAGTCGCGCGATCTGGGGCACGTTGCTGGCGACCCTCGGCAGCCTCGGCTACTACGCAGCGTATGCGTACATCGCATGGCGCACCGTGCGCGGCGATTTCACCATCGGAGATCTGACTTTTCTGGCTGGCAGCTTTCTTCGGTTGCGGCAGTTGCTCGAAGGGCTGCTGGTTGGTTTCTCGCAGGTGGCTGGGCAAGCGTTGTACCTCGACGATCTGTATTCTTTTTTCGAGATCGAGCCCGGGATTGTGTCGAAGCAGGGCGCGATCACGGTGCCGCGACCGATCGCGAAAGGCTTTGTGTTCGAAGGCGTTGGATTTCGCTATCCCGGAGCGGAAGGCTGGGTACTGCGCGGACTCGACTTCGAACTGCGTGCCGGCGAAGTGCTGGCGCTGGTCGGCGAGAACGGCGCCGGCAAGACCACGCTCGTCAAACTGCTGGCGCGCCTATATGACCCTGACGAAGGTCGGATCCTGCTCGACGGTCGCGACCTTCGCGACTACGACCTCGAAGACGTGCGCGCCAACATCGGCGTGGTGTTCCAGGATTTCGTGCGCTATCACCTGACTGCCGCGGAGAACATCGGCGTCGGCGCGATCGAAGCACTCGATGATCGTGCACGCATCGAGCGCGCGGCGCAGCGCGCGGCGGCGGATGAAGTGATCGAGGCGTTGCCGCTTGGTTTCGACCAGATGATCGGGCGACGCTTCCAGAACGGCGTGGATCTATCTGGCGGACAGTGGCAGAAGATCGCGATCGCACGCGCCTACATGCGCGACGCGCAGGTCATGATTCTGGACGAACCGACTGCGGCGCTGGACGCGCGCGCGGAGTTCGACGTCTTTCAGCGTTTCCGCGAGCTCGCGCATGCGCGCACCGCGGTGCTGATCTCGCATCGCTTCTCGAGCGTGCGCATGGCCGATCGCATCCTGGTGCTGGCACACGGACGCATCGAGGCATCGGGCACGCACGCTGAACTTCTCGAACAACGCGGTCGCTATGCCGAACTCTTCGAGCTCCAGGCCGCCGGTTACCGCTGAGTTTCCGCACTCGAAACAGCCGGCGCGAAACAACTGGACACGATTGACACACCGCCGTCGCAATACTCACCGCGGTTAGGCGTCTGGACGGTTCATCGGGTGATGTTCCGGTGAGGGAACAATGACAGCCGCGTAAACAGAACGACGTTTTTTGGACGGAAGAACATACAGATCGGTTTGCGTTTTTTAACGGGCGTCTCATCGTTGATCTGCAAGCATGCGACACCGAAATTCATGTCGCTCAGGAAACTTCCTCATGTCCCCCAAGATTTTGTGTGGTGCCATCAGCGCTTTGCTTGCATCTACCGCGGCGTTCGCGTCGAGCCACCGCGAAGCCCCTTTCATCACCGAGCTGCCGAAGGTCGACGCCACCGACCTGTACATGTTCCGCAGCTATGAAACCGGCCGCGATGGATTCGTCACGATCCTCGCCAATTACCTGCCGCTGCAGGATCCGTACGGCGGGCCCAACTTCTTCTTCATGGATCAGGAAGCCCTGTACGAAATCCACGTCGACAACAATGGCGATGCGCAGGAAGATCTGACCTTCCAGTTTCGTTTCAACAACGCGTTCCAGTCGCGTGCGATCCCCGTCAACGGAGTCAACGTACCGGTCCCCATCATAAACATCGGACCTTTCGGCCCAACGCCGGAAGCGAACGACGCGAACAAGAATCTGATTGAGAGCTACACCGTCAGCGTCGTGCGCGGCAATCGCCGCACGGGCCAGTCGCAGGCTGCGACCAACATGACCGCCGCCACCAACAACTTCCGCAAACCCTTCGATTACATTGGTACGAAGTCGTTTCCGAACTACCAGCAGTACGCCGACAACCACATATTCCGTCTCGCCATTCCGGGCTGCGGCGAGGGCAAGGTTTTCGTCGGTCAGCGGCGCGAGGGTTTTTTCATTGACCTCGGCGGCACGTTTGATCTGGTGAACTTGAATCCACTCGGGCCGCGCGAGGGCGGGCCGAACCAGCTGTTGAACCAGAATGTCACAACGCTGGCGCTTGAAGTTCCCATCGCATGCCTGACCGCGTCGGGCGGCAGTCCCATCGTGGGCGCCTGGACGAGTGCGAGCCTGAGACAGGCCCGGGTGCTGAATCCGCGTCCACGCGGCAGCGCGACCGTTACAGGTGCGGCAACCGGCGTTGGTCCTTCGGTGGAAGGCGGTGCCTGGACGCAGATTTCCAGACTCGGCGCGCCGCTCGTCAACGAGGTCGTCATCGGCCTGCCTGACAAGGATCGCTTCAACGCGTCCGAGCCCCGCAACGATGCGCAATTCGGCACCTACGTGACCACGCCGACGTTTCCGGAACTGCTCGAGATCCTGTTTCCGGCGGTCACCGCGCCGAACCAGTTTCCGCGTACTGACCTCGTCTCGGTCTTCCTGACCGGCGTCGCGGGACTCAACATGCCGACTGGGGTAACACCTTCGGAAATGTTGCGGCTCAATACAGGAACGGCGGCGGTCGCGGCCGGTCAGCAGAACGACCTCGGCGTGGTTGGCGGCGACAACGCTGGTTATCCGAACGGACGCCGACCTGGCGATGACGTAGTGGACATCACTCTGCGCGCGGCTATGGGCGTGTTGTTGCCGGCCGCGGTAGCGCCGTCTGGCCAGTTGCCATTCACCGATGGCGTGCGGGCAGCACCCGGCTTGTTCCGCACCACGTTCCCGTACCTCAATACTCCGCTTCCCGGCAAGGGCTGATCGAGATGTCTGTGACCTTCGGAGCGTCGCTCCGAAGGTCGCGTTCCCTACCAGTGGCACGTGACGCGCGTTCATTCGGAAAAGCGCTCGCGTTTATGATGCCGAACCAGGAATCCAAATGAACACATCGATACGACTTGCTTTACTTCTCTCTGCAGGGCTGGCACTACAGGCTTGCAGCGGCGGCAACAACAACAACTCCACTCCCCCACCGGTTCCTCCGGCAGTTCCACCCGCAACACCCCCCCCCGCTGTTACGCCAACTGCTTTCACGGCATTTGTTCTCGGACTTATCGCCCAGAGCAGCGACACCGCCACTCCAGTAGACATCAATGCCACCGAGTTCACCTTCAGCGAAGATGCCAACGCTTTCAATGGCGTTCTTGGCGGACCGTAAATTACGCGGTGCGTTGCTGACCGTGTTGTTTTTCGGCGCGAGCCTCGCACAAGCGCAGGCTCCGCCGGTTTATGTCCCACGTCTGGACTCCACTGTCCTCACGCGAGTCCCCCGCGCCTATGCAGCGTGGCGCGAAGGCGAATCCCGTATCGACACGCCGGCAGCTCTGGAGAGCATGTTGGCCGACGTCGCGAAGGGTGGCGATGCTCGCCTTGTCGGCCGCATGCAGCTTCAGCTCGAGCGCTACCCCGCGGATACTCCCAGGCTTGACGTGGCGCTCGCGCGCATCTGGATATCCCAACATCGACACGACTTTGCCGCCGCGCGTCGCGACTTGGATGCGCTGATC
>JBKJND010000074.1:0-2652 GCA_046596095.1 Ahniellaceae bacterium
TTTACTGTCAACAAGTTTTCTGCATTTTCGCAAAGAGTTTTTTCCGCGAAGAAATCGCTTTCAGGTCGCCTTGAATGGGGCATCGGTTCCACGACGCGCCCACCGGTTCGCGATAGTAGATCTGCACGTACAGACGTATAGACGTCCATACGTGAAAGCTTCTCGCGAACACCATTCAACGCGCAAAGCCAGTAGCCGCGCGGCCTGTAGAGGCTCAAGAATAAAAATTCGCATTACCGCAGCGACAAGCGCGCGGCGCGATGCCGAAGCTCGCAAACACCGACACCGCGATGGTTTTTCAGGGGCGGCGAGGGCGGGCAAACACACCGCCGGAGTGAATTTCTGGCGTCAGACTCGCGCGACGGCTTCAGCAAATATTTCGAAATCTTCGGCCGACTTGGTCTCGGTGGCGCAAATGAGGAGCGCGTCGTCCAGTTCCGGGTAGTCCTCGCCGAGCGCAAAACCGGCGACGATTCCGACTTCCGCGAGCCGCTCGATGAGTTGCTTTGCAGGCTCCGAATGCGTCATCACGAACTCATGGAAGACCGGCGCGGAGAATCGCGGCGTCATCGATGCGACCGCGGCCAGACGGTCGCGCAAGGTGCGCGCGTTGGCCGCACACAGTGTCGCGACGCGCCGCAAACCCTCGGTTCCCACCATCGACATGTACAGAGTCGCTGCGGTCACCAGCAGACCCTGATTGGTGCAGATATTGGACGTGGCTTTGGCGCGTCGGATGTGTTGCTCGCGCGCCTGCAAGGTCAACGCGAATCCGTCGCGGCCATCAAGATCGGTGGTGCGTCCCACGATGCGCCCCGGCATGTGCCGAACCAGTTCCATACGCGTGCACATGAATCCAAAGTAGGGACCGCCCGAAGACAACGGCACACCCAGCGGCTGGCCTTCGCCGCAGACGATGTCGGCGCCCTTCCCGCCCCAGCGACCCGGCTCCTTGAGCAGCGCCAGCGCAACGGGATTGACCACGCCGATGGCGAGAGCGCCTTGGGCGTGCGCCCAGTCGGTCAGCGCATCGACATCTTCCAGCACGCCGAAAAAATTGGGTTGCGGCACCACCAGCGCGGTGAATTCGCTGCCTGCAGCCGCAGCGGCGCACGCCGCCAGCGTGGTTGCGCCCGTCAGCGTGTCGAAATCGATTTCGACAATCTCGATGTTCTGCAGCGCCACGATCGCCTGCACAACACGCCGATAGGCCGGGTGCACGGTGCGCGGAATCAGCACGCGTCGGCGACTGTTGCCCTTGCGCGTGCGTTCGGCCATCAGCACCGCCTCGGCCAGCGCGGTGGCGCCGTCGTACATCGACGCGTTCGACACGGCCATGCCGGTCAACCGCGTCATCATCGTCTGGTATTCGTAAATGAGTTGCAGCGTGCCTTGGCTGGCCTCGGCCTGGTACGGCGTGTAGGCGCTGTAAAACTCGCCCCGAGTCACGATTTCCCAGACGGCTGCCGGGATGTGGTGTTCATACGCGCCAGCACCGGCAAAATTTAGTGGCGTACCGTCGCGCGCCGCGCGCGCGCGCATCAGCCGCGTCACGTCGGCCTCGTTCAACCCATCGGGAACGTGCTCGAGGCGCGCGATCCGCAGCGACTCGGGGATCTCGTCGAACAGGTCGTCGATGGTGTCAACGCCGATGCGGGCGAGCATCTGTGCAACGTCGGCAGCGGTGTGCGGAATGAAAGGCATGGCATTTCCGGGAGGCGGCGCGGCATGCGTGCCGTTAACGCGCGCCTGGCGCGCGCCGTGACTACGAGGGATCAGTGATCGTCGTTTTCAATGAGCTCGGCGTAGTCGTTCGGATCGAGCAACTCGTCCATCTCGTCCCGCGGGGATCCCTCGGGCTTGATCGCGAACAGCCAGCCATCGCCGTACGCATCTTCATTGATCGTCTCGGGCTTGTCGGCAAGATCGGAATTCACCTCCACGATCTCGCCAGACACGGGCGCGTATACATCGGACGCCGCCTTGACCGATTCGACCACCGCGCAAGCCTTGCCGGCTTCGACCTCATCCCCGACGTTCGGCAGCTCGACATACACCAGATCGCCGAGCAGCGCCTGCGCATGGTCGGAAATACCGACGCGGATAGTGCCGTCGTCCTCGATGCGTGCCCATTCGTGCGATTTGAGAAATTTCAGATCGCCGGGAATCTCTTGCATGACGGTGTTCCTGGAAAATGGATGGTTGGCCGAAACGGATTCTAACCGCAGGACCAGGACTCAGACGCCGGGCTGCGCTTTGCCTTCACGCACGAACGGCAGTGACAGCACCCGCACCGCCAACTCACGCCCGCGAATGTCGACGCGCAACCTCTCGGCAGCGGCGGCCGGAACCCGCGCCAGCGCGATCGATTTGCCGAGCGTCGGGGAAAAGGATCCCGAAAGGATGCGGCCTTCACCGGCGTCGCTGAGCACGATCTGGTCGTGCCGCAAAACGCCCTTTTCGTCGAGCACCAGTCCGACCAGACGACGCGGCACGCCGGCAGCTTGCTGGGCCTCGAGAGCCTCGCGACCGATGAACGCACGGCCTTCATCGAACGCGACCGTCCACGCCAGTCCCGATTCGAGCGGCGTCGTGGTCTCGTCCATGTCCTGACCATAAAGGTTCATGCCGGCTTCGAGGCGCAGAGTGTCG